>DATHLW010000153.1:0-6616 GCA_035487675.1 Mucilaginibacter sp.
ATACGGCATCAGCATGAGCCCGTATTTTAACGTTCGTGAAAACGCGCTGGCAGTGCGGGGCGCGGTTGTAGCGATACCCCACGTACGGGGCGGCAGCGAGAAAGGCGAGGCCTGGTATCGCGCAGGTTATAAAACCACCAAACCCAATACCTGGAAGGATTTTAACAGTTGTGCCGAATATTTGATAGCACAGAAATATACCAATCCTACCAAACTGGCAGGAACAGGCACCAGTGCGGGCGGTATTTTAATAAGCCGTGCCATTACCGAGCGTCCTGACCTGTATGCCGCCGCAATTTGCAATGTGGGTTGTGCTAACGCGATGCGGGGAGAATTCAGCGCTAATGGCCCGGTAAACACTCCTGAATTCGGCACAGTTAAGGACAGCGTGGAATGCAAAGCATTATACGAAATGGATGGCATGCAGCACGTGGTTCCGGGTACTAAATACCCGGCCGTTATTTGTGTCACAGGCTGGAACGATCCGCGAGTAGTGCCATGGGAACCGGGCAAATTTGCCGCTGCTTTGCAAAATGCATCCACATCGGGTAAACCGGTTATGCTGAAGGTTAACTATGATGACGGCCACTTTACAGAAGACAAGAACGTCACCTGGGCCAACTTTGCCGACCAGTTTGCTTTTGTGTTATGGCAATGCGGCCATCCCGATTTTCAACTGAAAAGCGAGAGGAACGCAAGTGCAGATCAGTAAGTAAAATAATCTCAATTCTTAACGAAGCCTTTTAGATTGATTTCTGAAGGGCTTTTTATTAATATGAAGTCATTCTGAACTTGTTTCAGGACCCCACAGGACAGGTCGCCAGCATGAGGTCGACTTAGCAAGTGGGATGCCGAAACAAATTCGGCATGACGTCAGTTTGTATACCTCACCGTCCTCTTCTCCGCATTGCTCTGAAAACACAACTCAATTACCCGTATAGTTTGCCTTGCCTGTTCAGGTTTTACGACGAGCTCTTTGCCTTCGGTGATGGCTTCGTAGACGTTTTGGAATAAATTCTGGTAGTTTCCTGTGACACTTTCAACAACCTCGGTGATGTCTTTTCCGTCCTTCTCGTAAGTCAGCTTGCCCCAAATCGATTCAGGTTCGATGCCCCAGTTGGCCGTATTGTTTGGGGTCAGTCCGTTTTTAAGGGCGGCTTCCTGCACATCCATGCCGTATTTGATAAAGGTACCATGATCGCCATAAAGCACAGTACCCGGACCAGGTACTTTTACGAGCATGCCGCCTTTCAGCGTCACTTTTAAACCGGCGGGATAGGTTAATATGATCTCGAAATTATCTTCCACTTCCAATCCGGGGCGCTGGGTAAGCATTATACAGGTAACTTCCAGTGGCGTACCGAACAGTTCCAACGCACCATCTATCAGATGTGCTCCCAGGTCATACAATATGCCAGATCCCGGCAGCGGTTTCTCGCGCCATGCATCGGGGCGTAGCTCACGGCGGAAACGGTCGTAGTGCACTTCATATTCCACTAACCGGCCTAATTTTCCGCTGGCTATTACTTTTTTTACGGTATTGTGCCCGCTATCAAAACGGCGGTTATGGTGCACTGTTAATATTCTGTTCTGTTGTTTTGCTAACGCGATCAGTTCATCCGCTTCAGCGGTAGTCACTGTGAAGGGCTTTTCCACCAGTACATGCTTACCTGCCAGCAAAGCCTGTTTGCTCAAACTTAAATGGGAGGTATTGGGCGTACCCACCAGTACAAGGTCAATAGCAGCATCATTCATAATATTGTCTGTACTATCAACAATCTCCCCATTTGGATATAGCGATTTGGCTTTGGCAACCCTTGCCGGATCAGTAGTGTATATCTTTTTCAGGTTGAAATTCGGATTAGCTTCAACAAAAGGAGCAAAGAAGGTTTCGCCCGAAAAACCGAAACCGATAATGGCTGTGTTTAGGATCTTGTTCATGGTGTTCAAATGTAAAAAAGTATTCGCAAAGTAGACTCACCCATACCCGCTATACGCCTAAAAGCTTTTTTCAAATTATTCATTGCCGTCGGCTGAAGCCGACGGTTCTAAATAAGATAAAAAGTTGGGCTTTAGCCAAATATCACCGCGTACATTTTCGGCTAAAGCCCTCTTATTTTTGTTGCTGCTATTCCGTTGGCTAAAGCCGACGGCAATGAATCTCTTCTGAAGTAAATTATGTTAGTTTTTTTACAAACCAATTAAATGCATCCATTCTTTTATCATGATATTGCACCATCAATCATCCATTACCATTATGAAATACAGAACCTTTGCAAACCAGGAACAATTATCGGCTATAGGATTAGGCTGCATGAGTATGAGCCATGCCTACGGTGTTCCTGATGACCCTGAATCTATTGAAACATTACATCTTGCCCTTGATCTCGGCATCAACTTCTGGGATACTGCCGATGTATATGGCAACGGCAGGAACGAAGAATTGATCTCTAACGTCCTCCGTTCCAACCGTGATAAGATATTCATCGCCACCAAGTTCGGTTTCAGGGCATACCCTGACGGCCGTTTAAGTACTTTCGATGGTAGTCCGGAATACTTAAAACAAGCAGTCGAAGCCAGTTTGAAGCGGTTAAAGATCAATACCATCGACCTCTACTATGCCCACCGCATCGACCCGAATGTTCCGGTTGAAGAAATGGTCGGCGCTATGGCAGAATTAGTGAAAGAAGGCAAAGTGAGATACTTAGGGTTATCCGAAGCATCTGCCAACTCTATCCATAGGGCGCATGCTGTCCATCCCATCAGCGCTTTGCAAAGTGAGTATTCTTTGTTGACAAGAGACGTGGAAGCTGAAATATTACCATTATGCAAGGAATTAGGGATCGCTTTTGTACCATTCAGTCCGCTGGCAAGGGGGCTAATGACCAACACCCTCAATCTGAATGAACTTGGAGATAATGACTTCCGCAAATCATTACCCCGTTACCAGAAAGAGCACCAGGATAACAATCAGAACCTTGCAGCCGGTTTTGCTGAGATCGCTGTGGAAAAAGGATGCAGTCCGGCACAGTTAGCTTTAGCATGGGTATTGGCGCAGGGTGATAATATTATCCCAATCCCCGGCACCAAAAAACGCCGCAACTTAAAAGATAACGCGGGAAGTGTGGATGTTACTTTGACCAATGATGATCTGCAGCAGATTGAGGCTTTATTGCTGAAATACCCTAATGTCGGTGAACGGTATAGTGAAGCAAATTTGAAGTTTGTGGATAAGAACTGAAAGAATGTCTGAACCGGAATTTATGGAATTTAAGAATTGGCTGAATTCTTAGCCATTTTTCAATTCTGTAAATTCAATAATTCTACAAATTCCGGTTCAGACAAATTTTTACTCCGGCAGCTCCCTCAAATAAATATCCCTATAATACACATGTGTACCATGTGCCTGTAGCTCTATCTGTTCTTTCGGGAAGATAGGCAATTTGCGGTCCCAGTAGTTGTCCATTACTACGTTATCCACTACCAGTACACCATTCAGGTAAACGGTTACTTTGTCGCCTTTCATGATGATATGGAAGTTGTTCCAGTCGTTGATAGCGTTGTCAGCTAATTTAAGCGGTTTACTTTCGTGTGCCTGGTTATTGTATAAACCACCCGAACCTACCTGTGCACCAACATCAACCCTGGAAGTATCCCAGATCTGTACCTGCGGAGATCCACGTAAGTAGATACCGGCATCACCTTGTTTTTCTATCTTCCAGTCTACATACATTTCAAAATTGCGGTATTGTTTGATGGTGCAAATGTTCTGGCCATCACCGCTAAAATTCAGGACGCCGTCTTTTACATACCAACCCTTGTTCATGATAGAATCGGCCTTGTGCTGCTCTTTAGCCAAAGTAGCCGCATCCATTTTGCTACGGGTGATAGGGTTACCTACCAAGCCTTTCCAGCCTGTCAAATCTTTATTATTAAATATCGGGGCAAGACCGGGATCCGCAGGCATTTCTGCAATAAACTTTCGGATAGCTACTTTTTCATAGTCACTATCACCACCTTTTTTGAGCTGCAGCGATTTATTGAGCCATTCCTTCACATCATTTCCATAAAAATATTTATCAGATACTGCGATGCTTGATACCTCATCAGCGGCATCACCTTGTAATTGAGGATCATCCAAATATTTGCTGATAAACACTAACGCCGGGAAAGTTTTATTGTTTGCTGCTTCCCCTAGTATCAATTTTTTCTGCGGAACGGTTTGCGCCACTTCCATAGCATCGCGCAGGTAAATTATTTTTTCGGCAGCAGGATAATTTGATTTGCTGATCGCTGCTACATAACCACGCAAGGCCTGATTTTTCAGAGCAGCATCGTTAGTCTCTTTGCTTACCAGGTACAATTCAGGTGCAGCACTTACATCAGCCCATTGGGATAGTGCAGTAACAGCTACTTGTTTGGTAGCATCATCACCTTTACTGTATGCCGAAGATATAGCAGCCAGCGATTTTTTATCGCCGATGCTGGCCAGGATATTAAAATATAAAGGTTTCTTTTCAGCCGGGGCTTTATCCATTTGCTCTAATACCTTAGTACTCTGTCCTGATTTATCTTTCTCCTGTCCTAAAACAGAAATAATAGCCGCCTGAACATCCGAAGTTTCAGTTGCCGAGTTTGAAGCTGCCAGCATAATGAACAAGTGGTTCAAATTATCAGGGCCTGCCAGTTGTTTTAAGGCAGAAAAAGCTGCAGCACGCACATTAGCATCCTTGCTGTTCAGCAACGGGGTTACTATGTCGATCTTGCTGTGTGCTTGTCTTGCTGCCAGAACATTCAGGAGCGCCACTTTTGCATCGGCAGGCATATCGGGCAAAGCATTAGCAACCTTAGTCACTACAGTAGGGCCCTTCATGATGAGCAAGGCATTTTGTACTGCTTCAATTTCCGTAGCATCGCCTGTTCTCATTAGCGGCAGCAAATCGCCAATAGCTTTATCTTGGCCAATTTTGCCGGAAGCGGTAATTGCAGCAAGCACAACATTCTTGTCGGTGCTATTTAGCTGTTTTAAAACAGAAGGCAAGGCAGCTGCAACCTGGTTATCACCCAGCATTTTGACAATAGCTGCTTTTTCATCTGCATTGGCCCTGAGTAATTCCTTTGTCCATGAAAGTGTTGTTGTTGGAGTGATATACGGCCCGGCAAATTTTAATGCTGCATCACGATACTGTGCATTGCTATTCCTCGCAGCTTCGATAAGTATAGGAGTGGATTTATTACCCTGTATATCTACCAATATTTTTAAAGCTGCAGTTTGTGTTTGCACCTGGTTGGCCAGGCTTGCTTTGGTGGATAATGCTTTTGCAAGGCGGGTTGCCGTTACTGCATTTTTTGCTCCCAGGTTCCTGATAAACATCAAATAAGCTGATGTCGCATCAGTTACGTCGTAAGTAAACTTCGCTTGTTCAGCTGCATTTGCCATTACGTTGATGGATACAGGGCTGGCTATGTTAGCCAATGCATACAGAGCAACTTTGTCCGTCATTTTGTCCTTGCCTATCGATGCTGATATACCATGAACAGCTAAGGCATTCTTACTATCGCCCAATGCTTCTATTAAAGTCACTCTGCAACTACCCTGCGACTCGTTCAATGCAGATAATAAACCTGCTTTTGATGCAAGTGAATTTATCTTCACCAGTGCTCTTGCAGCAGGATCACAAAGGCGCTCATCGTTCAAATAGCTTTTCAGGGTTACAACGGCATCATCCTTTCCTACTACCTGTAGTTGACTGATGATAAATGCCTGATTTCCCTTGTCAGCTACTTTAGATAATGCAGCAGCGTAAGCCTTAACCGCTGTAGCTCTCCATGGTTCCTTAGTATTTTGGGTAACATAAAAGGAGAACCCGCTGATAGCATCGTATATTTTTGTGTTATCTGCACCGCCTGCTGGCTGCAGCATGCCGAGCATTTTAACTATGCCCTCTTCGCCTAATGCAACCGTTTTCTCAGCATTGGCATTTAGTTCGGCAGCATTGTTGGCCGGCTCTTTATCCAGTATGGCAGAAATTTGGCTATCCTGTGACCTTGCCACCAAAGTGAACATGAACAGAAAAGCAGCTGAAATAAATATTTTCTTCATGATTATGATTTCAAACTTAGATATTAAATGGTCCATGGTCCGCGAAGTGGCGGGAAGATCAAACGGTTTGCGCCTTCATCATCAATAAACTCTTGTTTTACCGGGTCAAATTTTAATGAACGGCCCAAACGTAGTGCTGCCAATCCGATATTGATGATGGTACATGAGCGGTAACCATTCTGTTCATTCAGTGCGAATTTCTTCCTGTTCTTTACTGCATCAATAAAATCGGTTACCTGTGGTTCAGGGTCGGGGAAAGCCGCCAGCTTTCTTTCCAGATCAGGGATATCCGACTTAAAGCCCGGATACAGCTTGCCTTTTGGGCCTTCAATATAAGGTACACCTTCTACGCTGCCTTCACCATCCAAAATGATCTTGCAACCATCAGCATAAGTATAAGTTATCTTACGCCATGTGCCGACTGCATCCATGTTCTGCTGCGGGGCATCCAGTTCTACACTGATCGGACTGGTATCATCCTTACCTAAAAAGTATTGAACAGGATCTAAATAA
>DATHLW010000154.1:0-4713 GCA_035487675.1 Mucilaginibacter sp.
CAGTCACTAATCACTAAAGATATTCAGGTGCCTATATCGGCGGTGTCCACCTCTTCCCATTCCGAACAGAGAAGTTAAGCCCGCCAGAGCCGATGGTACTGCAGTAAAATGTGGGAGAGTAGGTCGGTGCCAAATTTTATAAGAAGCCCTTCATTCAAAAGATGAGGGGCTTTCTTGTTTTAGTTTAGTCACATATTTTGCATAAATTTGATTTATGGAAACAATGATCATGCATCCTAAAAATAAAGAGCAACTATCTGCTTTAAAGGCTATTGCTAAGGCCTTGAAAGTTGAATTTGAAACTACCGAAAATCCATACAATCCAGACTTTGTTGCCAAAATAAAGGAAAGTACAAAGCAAGTTCAAGAAGGGAAGTTTACTACCCTTGATCCTGATAAATCCGTATGGGAAAATTTAAAGTAATTGTTTCTGACAAGGCAAAAAAGGATTTGCAGGAAATTCAAAAGTCGGGTGACAAAGCATCCATAAAAAAGGTTGAGCGCATTATTTCAGAATTATACGTGCACCCCGAAACAGGTACCGGAAAGCCTGAACGGTTGAAATTTGATTTAACAGGTTACTGGTCAAGACGCATCAACAAGAAAGACAGACTGATCTATTTTATTGAAAATGCAATTGTAACAGTCACCGTTGTTTCTGCGATAGGGCATTATGACGACAAATAATTAAACATTCAATAGGTTTTCAACTTTTCATGATCCGAACAAATTTTAAACTTTCGCCGGTGTATTTTTAGCTCTGCGTAACCTTCAACAACTCAAAAATCAAACGAAGCGCTCGCCCTTATCCCAAATCGTGTGGTATTCGGGTTATTCAAATAGGTGAAACGCTCTACAACATCTACCCTGAAGATCTTTAATATATTACCGATCCCGATGCTGCCTTCGGTGTAAGGGGCTTTGCCGAGGGTGTAGGTTATAGGCACACCATTCTGTGCAACCGGGTACTCCAGTAAGGAAGGATGTAGCGACGGGTTATTTTCATCGCGCACCCCGCCGTATAAGGTTTTAAATGTGATATACTCCCTCAGCTTTAATCCTTTGAGCAGTGGAAATTTGTTTAAAACAAAGCCATTAAGGCAATATTCCACCTTCATGCTGGCATAATGATCGCTCACAAACTCTATAAAGTTCATCAGATTGTACGAATTCGGGTCATAAGTATAGGTCTGGTTTGCCTGGTGTATGGTTAAAAGCGGGAAAGGTACCTGCCCAAACAGATAACCGCCTTCTGCGCTCACATCCGCAAAACCCAGCTGTGATAAATAAAACCGCTTGTCTACCCTTAAGCGCAGGTTTTGATAATTATAACTGCCGCCAAAAAAGCCTTTGATACCTTCCCGGTAGTCCAGGCTTATAATCGGGTACTTGCTCGGAATAACTATGCGATAAAGCTTGCCTTGTACCAGTTGTTCGTGTGGCGCATAACGCAGGTTTACAGAAAGTTCGGTGGTTGTGATTGCCGGTACATTATTTTGAAATTGATCTATAAAATATAACGCTCCTGCCGGCGACTGTCTCCAGTTTTTAAACTCAAAGTTGTACGAGAAATGGTTCTGAAATTCGTTTACATAATTCAGCTTGTAGTAGTTATTGTACAGATATTTATCGTCGACACCTCTCTTAAACGAAAGGAAAAAAGCATCGGCCTGCCGGAAAGCCAGTTCCTCACCGGGTATTTTTACGTCATGCTGAACGGTTGCTTTGATATAGTTTTCAGGAAATGTATAGATCGATTTATTGTTGAAGGCGTAAGCGGCGCTCAATAAATATTTGAATTTCTCATCTCTAAAACCGTATGCCCCATAAGTCTCCAGGTAATACCTTGTGCTGAAATCGAGGGTGGTGCGCCCACCCAAACGTATTCGGGTGCCTTCAACCGTGTTAAAGCTATATAAAGCCCCCAAAGGCCCAGCTTCAACCGGGCCGAATGATTTAAAACCTACGGCAAAAAGGTTAATGATCTCCATGGTGCGCTTGTAGGAGGGCATGGTTTGCAGACTATCAATGTTTTTGTAAACATTGGCCTCTACACTGGTCAGCGTATCCCGCCCACGGCTATCCGACCAAAACTGATCGTTTTGCTTCATTGCATTTTTAGCAGTCACAATATTCTCCCCTGCATACACACTGTCTGGCCTTGGAACATTGATTGAATAATGCAGATAGGATATGGTTCTTTCGCCAAAAATGCCCCTGTCCCCATTTTTATTAAAGCCGAAACTGGCCTTCATATCGCTCTTGCTCAAATGGTATCGTCCGTCGGGATTTTTTTCGTAAGTCAGGTCGACAGACATGCTTTTGACCCAGTTAAGGTTAATATTTTTATTGACCGATAACCGGGCTTTCTGTACCCCATAGCGTCCGTCGAGCGTAATAAATATCAATCCTTCAAACAGCATATCGTTACCATTGCGGGGTGTAAAGCTTAGTTCGACCATCTTTTTATGGTCTACCTCAATGGTATCGGTGATAAAAAACTTATAAAACGTCGGCGCAGCATCAGATATCGGGCTCAAAAACTGGTTGGTCATTAAAAAAATATTGTTGGAGTAGATGTCAACCTCGGAATACATCCTGTTCAGGTAGCTGTTCACACCTTCCTCATCAACGAAATTTACAATATTTACTTTCTTCTCCCCCTCAATGATCTGTTTCGTCTTTTCAGGATTTTTGCGGTAATAGCTTTGCGTTAGTTTTTCTTCCAGGTAAACAGGCAGCAAGGATTTTCCCGGGAAATTGGTTGTATCACGGTTATCCAGTAAGAATTTATATTTGCGGTATCCCTTCTTCTCTGATAATTTCGGGTTAACATTGATAAAGGAAAACTGCAGCTTTTCATACTGTTCATATTCCGTATAATCATAGTTTTCCATCCGGTTAGAGTCCTTATGGGCGATTACCTGTCTTATCAGCTCTACGGCCGGGTTATCTTTATTTCGGTAGCGTTTCTTTTTCCCCGATTTGATATTAACAGCTGCCAATGATTGCACATTAGGCTCCATTTTTACATTGATCACTTGCTCCTTCCCGGCTACAATTGTCCGGATCACTGGCTTATAGCCTACAAAAGAAAATTTTAGCTGGGTATAAGTTTTACCTGTCTCGATGGAATATTTACCACTGTTACTGCTATTGGTACCAATGGATGTGCCCGGGAATGATACGGAAACAAATGGCAGGGGCTGATTGGTCTGTGCATCGGTTATAGTACCGCTAACTATAGTATTTTGCCCTTTTGCCGTGATAGAGAAAAATATAACAAGTAACAAAAGCGCGTATTTCATGCAAATGCTTTTCAGCTTAGAATATGAGAATTTTATGATGGAATATTATCCTTAATTATAAAGAATATTTAACGAAATATGTTTACATTATTTTAATGCGAATCTGACTCCATAATTTTTCCAATTAAACGTAGAGGTTATTTAAATGTTATAACACGGCAAAAATGTAAGTATCACAGCATCGAAATTTCCCGGAGGGCGTTAACATAAAGAAAATTTCACTCTTGAACAGTGCACGACCCCTAAATCAACTAATCACTGGTCTCTAATACCTAATCTCTGGCCATCAAACCCCCAATCTCTTTATTGATAGCAAAATATTTAATAGTTTCGCGCCATGCTTACTGTTGAGAAGATCGGTGGCACCTCTATGAGTGCGCTTTCCGAAGTTTTAGATAATATTATTTTTTATGAACGTTCCGGCGAGAGCTTGTATAACCGCGTTTTTGTAGTATCTGCGTTTTCGGGTGTTACTAATTTGCTGCTTGAAAATAAGAAGACCAAAGAACCGGGCGTATACCATCGTATTGCCAACTACGAAGATTTTCATGGCCTGCTGGATGAACTGGTTGCCAAATTAAAAGAGATCAACAAAGGATACCAACCTTTGGGCCTCGACCTGGCTACTGCAGACGCTTTTATTGAAAAGCATGTAAAAAAAGCGGAATCGTACCTGGAAAACCTGGTGGATGTTCTTGCATCGGGATACGTAAGTAAAGAGGGTATATTACAGGCAGCACGGGAGATACTGGCCTCGATAGGCGAAACACATTCAGCGTTCAACTTATCCAATATCTTACAAAAAAAAGGCCTTAATGCCAAATTTGTTGATCTCAGCGGTTTTGATGATCAGCGGCCCTTTACTATAGATCAGCGTATCAGGGATGTATTTTCAAGCATCGATCTCAGCTCATGCATTTGTATTGTTACCGGCTATGCCAAGGGTACAGAGGGTATTATGCGGGAATTTGACCGCGGTTATTCGGAGGTAACCTTTAGCAAGATCGCACAGATACTTAAGCCGACAGAAGCTATTATCCATAAAGAATACCATTTATCCACCGCCGATCCGGGCCTGGTGGGGGTTGATAATTGCAAACCGGTGGGTTTTACTAACTATGACATTGCCGATCAACTGGCAGACGTAGGTATGGAAGCTATTCACCCGAAAGCCTCAAAGCCACTGGAAATTAATGGCATCAATCTGCGTATCAAAAATACTTTTGAACCGGCTCACCCCGGAACATTGATCACCAAGGATTATGTATCGACCCTGAAACGGGTAGAAGTGATCACCGGGTACGATAAGATGCTGGTAATTGACGTGTACGACCCGCTGATGGTAGGCAATGTAGGTAGCGACTTACAGATAATGCAGGTGTTTTACAATCATCGCATCAGCTAT
>DATHLW010000155.1:0-4175 GCA_035487675.1 Mucilaginibacter sp.
AACACCTAATGGTTTTTATGGCGAAGAGGCCTGCCAGATCGCGCGTTATGCTGGTTTTAACGACAAGCTAAGTTCGATCGGGTTCTATGAATTTAATCCGGCTTATGACAACAATGGTCAAACTGCTACCCTGCTGGCGGAGATGATATGGTGCTTTATTGATGGTTTTTATAACCGCAAGAAGGATTTTCCGTTAAACCCTAAATCGCAATACCTGATCTATAAAACGAGTTTGAAACATGATGACCATGAGGTAGTATTTGTGAAAAGCAAGAAATCTGATCGCTGGTGGATGCAGGTACCTTACCCCACTGGCGGCTCAATGAACGAACGTTTTCACCTCGTGCCATGTCGCTATGACGATTATAAGACCGCTGTCGCAGGTGAGATGCCTGACCTTTGGTGGCGCACCTACCAAAAATTAAACTAAATACAATTCATTAGTCAAATAAACGTTAACAAAATCATTGTCTGATAATAAATAAATGAAGAAACTATTTTTTTGCCTGTTGCTGTCATTGCCTGTATTGGCTTTTGCACAGATCCCGCAGCCTTTTAATGTGGTTGGAAAGTTTGGTAATCTTAATGCTAAAATTTATCTCGGTTACCAGTTGGGTTCAAATAAAGTGCTGGATTCTGCCATGGCAGTTAATGGTAGCTTTGAGTTTAAGGGCACCCTGATCTATCCATCATTAGCAATACTGGTAATTGATTTTAAGGGAGTAGGAGTCAACAAACTGGACGTAGGCCCTAATTCGGATAAGCTGTCATTTTATATTGATAAAGGTACGATGACTATGCAAAGCCCTGATTCGGCTTATAAAACTAAGATCATTGGCTCGCCTATAAATGATCAGTATTTAAAGCTACTGGCTATTAATAATGAAGCCGGTGCAAAAACAACTGCTTTGATGAGCGAACAGGTAAAAATTGCGAATGACCCGGCTAATGCAGGTAAACCTATTGATCAAAACGCACTTCAGGCAAGACTTAAAGTAATACAAGCGGAGTATCATACCGCACTTAAGAACTTTATATTAGCTAACCCTGACAGTTATTTAAGTCTTTTAACGATAGGTACCCTGGGTGGGCCTTCGCCAGACCCAAACGAGCTGTTGCCAATTCTGGATGCACTTTCGAAAGATTTGAAAGACACTGAGACCGCACGCGAAATGCGAAATGCGCTTGAAAGTTTAAAAACAACTGCCAATGGCGCCATGGCTCCCGATTTTGAGCAGGCGGATACTTTAGGGCATCCTGTAAGGCTTTCATCGTTCAGGGGTAAATATGTGCTGCTGGATTTCTGGGCATCATGGTGTGGCCCTTGCCGGCAGGAAAACCCCAATATTGTAAGGGTATACAATCAATACAAAAACAAGAATTTCACTATTGTAGGTGTTTCCCTGGATAGGCCCGGAAGTACTTTTGCCTGGCTGGAGGCGATTAAAAGTGACCACCTGACATGGACGCAACTGTCTGATCTTAAATTCTGGAACAATGCTGTAGCGAGGTTATACTATGTGCAAAGTATCCCGAAAAACTTCCTGATAGACCCATCCGGAAAAATTATAGCACAGGACCTCCGGGGTGATGATCTGGAGACTGAACTACAAAAGGTTTTGAAATAATATTGGGATAAATTCATATCGAGCCGACTAATAGGCCCGGAATTTATTGGTAATATTGAGTTCTCAATAAAATACACATGAAAAAACTGATCTCAGCAGCTATTGCTTTACTACCTGTGATGGCGTTTGCCCAGGATGGTAAATACACTATACAAGGTAAGGTAGGTAATCTGAACGCGCCTGCCAAAATGTATCTCCAATATTCTATAAAAGATAAGGTAACTACTGATTCGGTCACACTTAAAGATGGCGCCTTTCAATTTACCGGTACTGTGGGTACTGTCCCCGTAAATGCTTACCTCGTGCTTAATGAAAAGGGGAACGGGGCTAACTATAAGGATTACAAATCCATCTATCTAGAAAAAGGTACAGTAAACGTAAACGGGGAAAAGAAACTTACTGATGCCAAAGTTGATGGCCCGAAAACCAACCAGGAAAATGTAAAATACGATGCAATAAATAAGCCGGTTAATGATGAACAGGATGCACTTGATGCAAAAGTAAAAGCTGAAACTGCTGACGAGAGAAATTCGGAATCTTTTCAAAGAGAAATAACCAGGTTACAAAAAACTATTGATGCAAAGTCAAATGCAGTGAACGCAAATTTTGTAAAGGAGAATCCGGAATCTTATATCAGCCTTATAGCTCTTGAAATGTATGCGGCCTTTGGCGCTGATTATGCGGATATTGCCCCATTATACCAAAGCCTTGCGCCGGAAATAAAACAATCTGATGCCGGTAAAGAATTTGGCGAAAGATTACCTAAATTGAAAGCTGTTGCCCTTGGTGAAATGGCCCCTGTTTTTGCTGAAGCAGATACTGCCGGTAAAGTGATAAGTCTCGAATCATTCAGAGGAAAGTATGTGCTGGTTGACTTCTGGGCATCATGGTGCGGCCCATGCCGCAGGGAGAACCCCAATGTTGTAAAGGCTTATACTATGTATAAGGGTAAAAACTTCACCATTCTTGGCGTATCATTAGACAAGCCAAACGGCAAACAAAAATGGATTGACGCTATTCATAAAGACCACCTGACCTGGACGCAGGTATCTGATCTTCAATTCTGGAAAAGCAGACCAGCTGCAATGTATGTGGTGCGCGGTATTCCGGCAAACTTTCTGATCGATCCGAGCGGAAAGATAATTGCCAAAAACCTTCATGGCTTTGATTTGGAGGATAAGTTGGCAGAGTTGTTTGGGAAGATATAATTAGTCCGAAAGTCCGGAAGGCGGAAAAGTCCGAAAGTAAAGAGTTAACTGACTCAATACTTCCGGACTTTTCTATTCCTCTATCTTTCCGACTTGCGGACTTATACGGACTTTCGGACTACAAAAGGTCAAACCCAATATCCTTCCTGAAATACATGCCATCATAGTAAATGCGGCTTGCATCGGCAGTGGCTTGTTGTAGGGCGTCGAACATATTATCCTGTAAAGTTGATATGGCTAATACGCGGCCACCTGTAGTGATCACATGATCACCCTGGGTTGATGTTCCTGCATGGAATACTTTTGATTCATGAATATTTTCCATTCCGGTGATTACTTTGTTTCTTAAATATTCACCCGGATATCCGCCTGCTACGCAAACTACGGTAGCGGCCGTTTTATCGGAAATAACCAATTCCTTTTCGTTCAGGTTACCTTCGGCTACGCCAAGCAGCAGATCGACAAAATCCGATTCTATCCTCAACATCACACTTTCGGTCTCAGGGTCGCCCATGCGGCAGTTATATTCAATTACATATGGTTCGCCGTTGCAATTCATCAACCCGATAAAAATGAAACCTTTGTATGGAATATTTTCTTTTTTCAAGCCATTGACCGTCGGGATGATCACTCTATCGGTCACCTTTTTCATAAAAGCAGCATCAGCAAACGGCACCGGCGAAACAGAGCCCATACCACCTGTATTGAGCCCGGTGTCACCTTCACCTATCCGCTTGTAATCTTTTGCTTCAGGTAATACTTTATAGTGCTCACCATCAGTCATTACAAAAACTGAAAGCTCAATGCCTTGTAAAAATTGCTCTACCACTACTTTTGAGCTGGCATCGCCAAATTTAGCCTCGGTCAGCATGCTGATCAGTTCCTTTTCGGCTTCTTCCAATGTTTCGCAGATCAAAACACCTTTACCGGCAGCCAAGCCATCCGCTTTTAAAACAATAGGCAAACTTTGTGTCGACAGGTAAGCAAAGCCTTCATGCAAAGTCTCGCGGATGAAGGTTTTAGAAGCAGCTGTCGGGATATGGTTCCTGAACATGAAATCCTTTGAAAAATCCTTACTGCCCTCCAGTTGTGCACCATACTGTTGCGGGCCTACAACTGGAATATTCTTCAGTTTTTCATCAGCCAGGAAAAAATCATGAATACCTTTTACCAGCGGTTCTTCCGGTCCAACCAATACAAGGTCTATCGAATTGTCGATAGCAAAACGGCCTATACTATCAAAATCGGTTGCTTTAATGCTGACATTCCTGCCATATTGTGATGTTCCGGCATTGCCGGGTGCAATAAAAAGCTGCTGGCATTTTGGACTTTGTGAAAT
>DATHLW010000156.1:0-11542 GCA_035487675.1 Mucilaginibacter sp.
TGCACCATTTTGACAAAATGACCGGATGCACCCGGACCGATATAAGTAACGCATGGCGCACCATCAACCTTAGCCGCTATGGCCTCGAAAATGGGTTTCATCACATTGTAGGCTTCTTTGTCGCCGCCCGGCATCATGCTCGGGCCACGGCGCGCACCTTCTTCACCTCCGGAAACACCCATACCGAAAAAGTGCAGACCTTTGGCCTCCAATTCTTCTACACGACGGTTGGTATCGGTAAAATGTGAGTTTCCACCGTCTATCAAAATATCCCCTTTTTCAAGCAAAGGGGTCATTTCTTCTATTACGGCATCAACTATTTTACCTGCGGGTACCAACATCATGATAGCACGCGGAGTAGTAAGGCTCTGTATAAATTCCTTTGTATCACTAAAACCCTTTACATCTTTATCTTTTCCTTCCTCATTCAGCGAGTTTACTTTAGAAGTATCCTTATCATGGCCCGCAACGGCATAACCATGATCAGCCATATTAAGCAATAAACTCCGGCCCATAGTACCCAGACCTATCATGCCAAAGGCATATTTATTTGATGTTGTGCTCATTTTAGTTTGAGTTTTCTTTTTTTAGTTCTTCCAATATTTGTTTGGTGGATTCAAAGCTGGTATGCTGAAATGACCTGATGCCTAATTTTTGCGCCGCATTTACAAACATCATCCTGTCATCAAAATAAACGCATTGCTGGGGCAATACCTGGGCAATGCCCATTGCCAGCTTAAATATGCCAGGATCAGGTTTGCGCATACCTACTTCGCATGATGAAACAAAGGCATCAAAAAAGTCGTGTAGTTTGAACTTCTTAACACGGTAATCATTGAGCTCTTTCCCTTCATTGTTAATAGAAATTATCCTGAAGCCGCATTCCTTTTTCCACTCCTTCAGCCATTTCAGCGTGTCGGGCAATTCCTCGCTTTGTTCATAAACAAATCTTTTAAAATCTTCGCGGGTAAATTCGCGTGGATGGTTAAACACCACTGTATCCAGGTATTCGTCAAGGCTAATGCTGCCGATTTCATACACGTTGAATATAAAATTGTGCAACGCATTTACCTCTTCGTAATCAAGGCCAAATCTCTTCGCGGCTTC
Organism: Mucilaginibacter sp.; assembly: GCA_035487675.1. Classification (GTDB taxonomy): domain Bacteria; phylum Bacteroidota; class Bacteroidia; order Sphingobacteriales; family Sphingobacteriaceae; genus Mucilaginibacter. The sequence goes on from DATHLW010000156.1 coordinate 1,108, forward strand.
TTTCCGCGATTCATGCCCCCAACCATTGGTAAGCAAAATGCCCCCTATATCAAAGAATAGGATCTTTAAAGCAGCTGCTTCCATATTATTTCACTTTAGCCTTCTGATCTTCAATTGCTTGTAATAATTTTTCGAAAGGCTTATTGAATTTGTCAACGCCTTCATCTTCCAGCTTCTGTGTGATCTCATCTATACTGATGCCAACTTCCTTCAACTTAGCCAAAACTGCGGTAGCTTTATCCAGACCGTCTTCTAAAGTGTTAGCAGCAATTCCATGATCACGGAAGGCTTCAATTGTTTCCAACGGAACAGTATCCACAGTATCAGCGCCTATCAGTGCTTCAACATATTTGGTATCCTTAAAAGCAGGATTTTTACTACTGGTGCTTGCCCATAGCAAACGCTGTGGTTTGGCACCCTTATCAGCCAGTTTTTTCCATCTTTCGGTGCCGAATATGCGTTTATATATTTCGTAAGCCTTCTTCGCCGATGCAATCGCTACTTCGGCTTTCAACTCAGGAACGCCTTTTTCATCCAGCATCGGATCAACCATCACATCGATACGGCTGAGGAAAAAGCTGGCTACTGATGCAATATTGTCTATCGGCAGGCCTTTTGCAGCGCGTTCTTCCAGCCCGGAGATGAAAGCTTCGGCTACTTCTTCATATCGCGGTAAACCAAACAACAAGGTTACATTGATGTTGATGCCATCCGCTATTGATCTTTTTATAGCAGGCAGCCCCGGCTTGGTACCCGGAATTTTTATCATCACATTTTTGCGGTCAACAGCTTTCCATAGCTTGGCAGCCTGATCAATAGTTTCCTGTGTTTTCAGCGCAAGGAACGGTGAAACTTCCAGACTAACATAGCCGTCAATACCATTTGATTCATCGTAAACCCCTTTAAACAATGCAGTCGCGTTCTGTATATCAGTTACTGCCAGGCCGAAGAATATCTCTTCATTATCTTCTGTCTTTTCAGATAATTCCCTGATATCATCATCATAATCAGAACTGCCTGTAATTGCTTTTTCAAAAATTGCCGGGTTTGAGGTTACCCCTCTTACGCCATCTTCATCGATCAGCTTCTTTAATTCACCCGACTTTATAATGCCGCGCGCGATAAAATCCAGCCAAATACTTTGGCCAAATTGATGTATTTGTTTTACTCTGTTAGTTGCCATGATTATTTTTCTCTATTTTTTACTTTTCTAATAAATGAACCTTTTGCAGCCTGCGCATATGCCTTTCCAAACCGGTAAATTTTGCATTTAAAAAGGCCTCTACATATTCCTGAGCCGCCATAAAACCTGTAATTCGGCCCCCGAGGCAAAGCAGGTTCAGGTTATCATCCTCTACCCCCTGATGGGCCGAGAAATGATCATTGATTAACGCTGCCCTTACTCCCGATACCTTATTGGCCACAACCGAAGCGCCAACACCGCTCCCACAGATGGCGATGCCCCTTTCAACCTGCTTTTCTGCAATAGCTTGTGCAAGTGGCACTACAAAATCAGGGTAGTCGTCCTGGTCATTCAATTCGTATGCACCGAAATCCAATACCTCATAACCAGAAGCTACCAGGAATGAGTGGAGTGTTTTCTTTAATTCATATCCACCATGATCGGCTGCTATTCCTATTTTCATATTTTTAGACTTGAGATTTGAGACGTGAGGTATGAGAAATAAATCTCACGTCTCAAATCTCATATCTAACATCTTATAAAAGCGCTTTCGCTTTGTTTACTACATTTTCAACTGTAAACCCAAACTCTTTGTAAAGGTCTTCAGCAGGTGCTGATTCACCGAAGCCATGCATAGTTACAGTATCGCCTTCATCTGTGATATATTTATGCCAGCCCATTGGTGATGCCATTTCCACCGCCAAACGTTTTTTGCTTGCCTTGGGGAATACTTTCTCTTTATAAGCAGCGCTTTGCTTTTCAAATAATTCCCATGATGGCATACTTACCACGCGGGTTGATATTCCTTCCTCTTCCAGTTTGGCTTGTGCCTGCATGATCAAAGCAACTTCGGAGCCTGTCGCCATTAATATCAAGTCTGGATTTTTGCTTGCTTCAGATAAAATATAAGCGCCTTTTTCCAGATCAGATGCTTTGCCATATTTGTCCTGGTCAAGAATAGGCAAACCCTGGCGGGTGAACACTAATACAACCGGGCCATCTTTGTGCTCGATAGCTACTCGCCACGCATGTGCGGTTTCGTTAGCATCAGCTGGACGGATAACCGTAATGTTTGGTATGGATCGTAAAGATGCTAATTGTTCAATCGGCTGATGTGTAGTCCCATCCTCGCCTAAGCCAATACTGTCATGAGTATAAACAAATATCGGGCGTATCTTCATAATAGCGGCCAGTCGGATCGGTGGGCGCATATATTCGGAGAACATCAGGAATGTAGCGCCGAAAGGTATAATACCTCTGGTCAAAGCCATACCATTCAGGGCCGAGCCCATCGCATGTTCGCGTATGCCGAAGTGGAAATTACGACCGTCCCTTTTTTCAACTGTAAATGAGTCGTATTCCTTCATGTTGGTTTCAGTTGAAGGTGCTAAGTCAGCAGCGCCACCTATCAAAGTAGGTAATTTAGCAGCAATCGCATTTAATACTTTGCCTGATGCCTGGCGGGTAGCCATTTTACCTTCAGCTTTAAATACAGGTAAGCTTGCGTCCCAGCCTTTTGGTAACTCACCGTTTGCAGCTTGTTCATATTCCGCTGCTAATTCAGGGAATTTCTCTTTATAAGCTTTAAACAAATCATTCCATTTTTGCTCGGTAACAGCACCTTTCTCACCGCATTTACGGTAATAGTCTAATACCTCGTCAGGAACTACAAATGATTGTTCAGGATCAAAGTCAAAGAACTTTTTAACCAGTTTTAGCTCATCTGCACCAAGCGGTGAACCGTGTGCACCTGCCGTATCAACCTTGTTAGGGCTACCGTAAGCAATGTGCGAACGAACCTTAATAATTGAAGGTTTACTGGTTTCGACCTTTGCGTTGTTGATCGCATTTGAAAGAGCATGAACGTCGTTCACATCATTTACTATCTGTACATGCCAGCCGTATGATTCAAAACGTTTTGCAACATCTTCATTAAAAGTAATATCTGTATCACCTTCGATCGAAATGTGATTATCATCATAGATATAAATAATATTCCCCAATTCAAGGTGGCCTGCTAATGATGCAGCTTCTGAGGCCACACCCTCCATTAAGTCACCGTCGCTGACAACTGCATATATCTTGTAGTTGAACAGGTCAAAACCAGGCTTATTATAACGTGCTGCAAGATATTTTTGAGCTATCGCAAAACCAACCCCGTTGGCAAAACCTTGCCCAAGAGGGCCTGTAGTCACTTCAATACCATCCAGTAAACCGTACTCCGGGTGACCAGGCGTTTTGCTGTGCAGCTGTCTAAACTTTTTAAGGTCATCCATCGTGATATCATACCCCGTCAGGTACAGAAAACTATACTGAAACATGCAGGCGTGACCCGCAGAGAGGATAAACCTATCGCGGTTAGCCCAATGCGGGTTCTTAGGGTTATAATGCATAAACTGCGACCATAGCACATGGCCTACCGGCGCAATAGCCATAGGTGTGCCAGGGTGCCCGGAATTTGCTTTTTGTACTGCATCGGCTGATAATACCCTTACGGTATCGATACTTAATTGTTCAATGCTTTTTGTAGTTGAATCCATATTTTTAACTATAGATGAGTGATTGATTTGAAAATTTATTAAAGTACTGGTACAGAGGTAATCAGATCATGCCTTGCATCTTTTAGCCACAATCTTGATCCGCCTTTAATACCATCCTGGTTGGTAACAAGTTTCATATTTTTATCCAGCTTAAATTTCAATTTATCTGAATTTCCGCCTCCAATATATAAGGTATCGTAGTTGATTACTGTTTTTAAAGTTTTCAAAACCTTTTTCATACGACTATTCCACTTATCAAGGCCTTCCTTTTCAAGAGCTTTTTCGCCCACATACTCATCGTATGTTTTTCCCTTTGCAAAAGGATGATGAGCTAGTTCAAGGTGAGGCATTAATTGGCCGTCGACCAACAACGCCGTGCCGAAACCCGTACCCAGCGTTATTACCATTTCCAGCCCAGTGCCGCTTACAATTCCAAGTCCCTGCATGTCAGCATCATTCACTACCCGAGTGGGTTTACCAAGTTCTTTTTCCAGCTTCTTGCTCAGGTCAAAATCTTTCCAGAAATCGGTGCCCAGGTTGGGTGCTGTTTTAATTACGCCATGTTTTACATATCCCGGAAAACCAACAGATATATTATTATATGCGGGAAAATCTTTGACTAATTTCTTTATTGTATTAATAACATTTTCGGGATTGGCCGGCAGTGGTGTAGGCGTTTTATCATAGTCCATTTGCAGGGCCCCCTTGTCGTCTAATATAGTAGCTTTTATATGCGAGCCTCCAATATCAATTGATAGGAATTTGGGGGAAGAGGCAGTTTTTTTTTCCATTTATTATTTTTTACGGGTTTTTCTGATAGATGCTTTTGTAGTCCGCAGATTGTAATTCAAAGTTAGGATATACATTGATTAACTCTGATTTTCATAGCAAAGTTTTTTATCTTATTAAAGTAAATTTTGCACGCAAATAACTATAAGCTGCCTTATAGCAAGATAGCGTGTGCAATATTAATTAAATTAGATTTTGGAACAACCTTTTTTGAAGCGAAATAATATATAAAATATATTATCTTAATATAATTACGGACACTTCTGAGTAGTATCCGTAATAAGAGGGATAACTTTTTAAAGCATTTTAAAAAGAAATTGACGTCGGGGGCAGATTCGAACTGCCGTAAAAGGTTTTGCAGACCATCACCTCTCCACTCGGTCACCCGACTATAGAATAACGGAAACCAGAAAGGTTCCCGTTATCAAACCAAAAAAACTAAGAAATCACTACCTAAATAGTCTCTTAATATTGGCCAATTGACGATAACAATTATTACCGGCCTATTGCCCCATGTATATTTCTTATTTTACCTTGTAGATTACCTATCTTCTTTACAGCAGAAATAATTTCAGTTGCCGGAAAAGTTTTAGAGAAATCAAGATCGATGTGATCATACTCAATTTGCCCTGTTGCAGACACTACATAAGTCGCTAGCAACGATACATTGGTATCGATACCCGAAAATTTGTTCCATATCGGGTCCTGTTCTGAATATATCCCGAACTTTTCGGCAATTTGTTTTTCCTCATCAAAATAGAAATTTAGCGACAAATTGTTATCCCATACCAGTTTTTCCAGTTTTTTATTTTTTTCTGAACTGATGATCAAAAGACTCGCCCCATTAGCTGTTATATCATTCTGAATAGAATTTAATTGACGTAACAGATCGATACCATACTGCTGCCAGTGATAAGAATAAAAACAGATAACCAAAGGTTTATTTAACAGTTGATGAAACAAAACAGGCCTGTGCACTTCGGTACCATTAAAAAACTGCTGCCACCTGCCAGTCTCTTTTTCCAAAGAAAAATCGGGCAATATGTCACCTGATCTTACAGGTTCAGATTTTTGAAATGATCGGAAACCCAGCTCTGGATCAGGTATGATCTCTGATAGATCAAAATATGGAAACCGGTTTACTTTAAGTGCTGATAACATATTGACTTCTTTAAATTACAATTTCGATTTACAAATGTATATAAATTCTATCTATTAAGTAGTATTTAATTAAAAAAATATTAAATACATGTATATCAAAGACTTAAAATTTATTTTTAGAACAATGGACGCAATTGATCAGTTATTCCACTCCCTTCACATTCATGTGCAATATGTATATGGCTTTAGATGCAGTGATAAACAGATCATCTTTATTTTTTCCGCCAAAACAGAGGTTTGCAGTCCATGGTTCATCGATTTTAATATGGGCTATCTTAATACCGGCAGGGTTGTAAACGATGACACCATTCCCGGTTAAATATACATTCCCCTGGTTATCAAGGGTCATTCCATCTGATCCTTGTTCAACAAACAGTCGTTTATCCGTCAAACTTCCGTCCGGGGAAATAGTATATTTAAATGTTTTGTTTGCTTCAATATCAGCAATGTATAAATACTTTCCATCGGGAGTGCCTACTATCCCATTAGGTTTTTTCATATCGGATACTACCAAAACCGGATTACTACTGCCTTTAGGCAGGAAATACACATTTTGCCCTTCGATATCCGGTTTTTGCCTGTCCCAAAAATCCCGTTGATAATATGGGTCCGTGAAATATATCCCGCCATTGGGTGCCACCCATACGTCGTTAGGTCCGTTCAGCCGGTGACCATTATAATCGTTGACCAAAACTTTGATCTTCCCTTTAGGACTAATTGCTACTAACTGATCTTTGGTTTCGGCACAGGAAACCAGGTTACCGTTGTTGTCGAAATAAGTACCGTTTGAATGCCATGCATCTTCTAAAAAAACAGACAGTTTACCATCTACACTATACTCCCATATCTTATTATTGGGCTGATCGGTAAAAAACACATTGCCTTTTTTATCAACAGAAGATCCTTCTGTAAAGCTGAATTGTTTGGATATCAGTTTGGGTTTGGACAATGTATCATACAACTGTTGCGCCGATGCGTTTATGACAATAGCTAAAAGAGCAAGGATAAAAATCGTTTTCTTCAGATAACTAATCATCATAAGTATCATTTTTTAAGCCCATAATTAAATACCTTCTTTGTACAATCCAAAATCACTCAAAGCAATACAAACCGGTGCTTTGGTTATTCTTAAACGTACCTTATTAGTTATAATGCTTTCCGGCAAACGGATCAATCTATTACCTCCTATACTTGTAGCCATCGCTACTTGCTGCCATTTCCCATCCCGCCAGGCATCAACAGCTACCTCATCTATACGCTGGCCAAGCTTTATGTTTTCACGCAGGCGTATAACGTTAAACGACTTCTTTTTATGAAGATCGAGTACTAATTCAGGTGTTTTCACCTTATCATCTGTAGCCCAATAACTGTATCGGTCATTATCTAAAAGATTTGCCGGGCCAAATTTTGCCAGGTTCCCTCCTCTTACATTGCTTGCTTTCAATGTGGCTCCTTTGGCAAGATTATTTGAAAAAATTTGTTTTAGCTTTTCTCCAAACCCGTTTAGCGATTTAACATCATTATCATTCAGTAATCCTCTTCTGTCAGGTGATAAACCTAAATCCAAACAAGCTCCATGACCAACACTTTTAAAATACAGATTCAATAGTGAGTCCGGAGATTTTACTTTATCATCTTGATCCTTATGATAAAACCACCCCGGTCTAAGCGGGACATCACATTCGGCAGGCATCCAATACTTGCCATCCCGGTGGCCTTCTGTACCTTCAGCATCTTTTGTAAAACCATTTCCTGGTTCTTTGCCAGGCTCAGGAGCATGAGGTGTATAAGTTGCCCAGGAGGTTTCACCGGCATGGCCAGCTTCGTTACCTACCCAGCGCACATCCGGGCCTACATCGCCAAAAATAGCAGCATTGGGCTGCAGTTTCCTGGCTATACCCCATGTTTCGGTCCAACCATAATAAGTGGAGCGGTCAATCTTTCGTTCTTCACGCGCGCCACCATAGTAACCATCACCACCATTGGCGCCATCATGCCATACTATAAATAATGGGCCATAATTGCTATACAACTCTTGCAGCTGTTTGCGGTAAACATCGGTCACATATTCAGGCTTGCCATAAAGTGGACTATTCCTGTCCCATGGCGAGCAGTAAACACCCATTTTGATACCTAATTTATCACAAGCCGCCCGGTACTCTTTCACAATATCACCTTTACCGTCTTTATAAGGGCTTTTCGATATGTTATGTTCAGTGGTTTTGGTTGGCCACATACAAAAACCATCATGATGCTTTGCGACTACAACTATGCCTTTAAAACCACCGGCTTTTACTGCACCTACGATCTGCATGGCATTAAATTCGGTCGGATTTACAATTTGAGGGTCTTCATCACCATAGCCCCACTCCTTGTTAGTATAGGTATCCGGCCCGAAGTGGATAATACAATACATTTCTGTTTCCTGCCATTGAAGTTGGCCTTTTGTGGGCAATGGGCCGTATGGTTTTGGGGCTGATTGGCCGAAAACCGTTGTCAGCACTAAGCAGGTAATTAGAGTAATGATAGTTTTCTTCATCGGGTTGATTAATCTTTTTCGTTTCACCAAAGTTTCCACAATTTTTTGTTTGTGTTTACTGGAACCTATACTAATTATTTCTTTTCTTCTTCTGTCCGAAAATCTTCATAACTGTAATGTCCATATTCATCTTGTTCACCCGTAAGTATAATTTTTTTAGAGATTAGCCAATTGATTACACGTTGAATTTGAATGTCTAATTCTGGCGAAAAGCTTTCCAATAATTCTTTTTTTTGATCTTTGTTCAATTCATCCCACGTATCAGCCTTGAACTTTTCAAATGGTAATTCCACACTAAGTCCATATCCAAGACCAAGATCTTGAAGAAAATAATATCCTCGGCAATATAAGTCGTAAAACTCCATCAAATAATAGGGAAGCTTTTCATCTTTTTTCTTCGTTTCTTCCAACAATCCCAACATTTTGAAAGTCTCAAACTCACCGATATCGACTTGTTTTTTTAGTAAATTATAAAGCTCGTATTTAGCACCACTCTTTTTGTAATCAAGAGAAATTAAATCAAGATAATCATCAGCGTTTAATATTGATTCAATTTCTTTATCGGTGTAAATCCATTTCTCAAAGTCCTCAATGGATATATTCCCTTTAATAGTTTTAAAAAAGTAAGTTTTTATATCGTCAGGTAGTTGTGTCATAAAATTACATTGCGAATGTAGCATTTTTGCACAAATCACGATTTAAAGGATGTATTTGATTACAGATTTTATATTTATGTTTAACCCGTTATGAAAAACCTACTGAAATCCTTCATTTTATTCCTTTTTGCTTGTTTTTATTCAACATTTAGCCTGGCGCAATCTATACCATTATATAAAAATATGAGCCAATCGCTTGATACCCGTGTGAAAGACCTGGTATCGAGATTATCGCTTGAAGAAAAGGTTTCGTTATTGGGTTATAATAGCAAGGCTATCCCTCGTTTGGGTATCCCTGCCTATAACTGGTGGAACGAGGGTTTGCATGGGGTGGCCCGTGCCGGTGAAGCTACGATATTCCCACAGGCTATTGGCATGGCGGCTACATTTAATGATGATCTAATCAAACAAGTTTCTACCGTAATATCTACCGAAGCCCGCGCTAAATATAATCTTGCCATACAAAAAGATCGCCATTTGCAATACATGGGGCTTACCTTCTGGACACCGAATATTAATATTTTCCGTGATCCGCGCTGGGGCCGCGGACAGGAAACTTATGGCGAAGACCCCTTTCTGACAGCAACCATCGGCAGCGCATTTGTAAAGGGTTTGCAAGGCGATGATCCGCATTATTTGAAAGCGTCGGCAACTGCCAAGCATTTTGCCGTTCACAGCGGGCCGGAAGCTACACGCGATAAATTTGATGCAAAGGTGGATGAGAAAGATTTCCGCGAAACTTATTTATACGCTTTTCATGCTCTGGTTAACTCAGGTGTCGAATCGGTAATGAGTGCTTATAACCGTGTTAATGGTGTGCCCAATTCGATCAATAAAACTTTGCTGACTGATATATTAAGGAAAGAATGGGGCTTTAAAGGCCATGTGGTGACCGATTGCGGCGCCTTGGATGATGTGTATGAAACGCATAAAACCTTACCCAACGCAGTTGAAGTAGCAGCGGCAGCTATAAAGGCAGGAATTAATCTGGATTGCTCAAGCATCCTGCAAAATGATGTCATTAAGGCAATTGATCAGAAATTATTGACCGAAAAGGAAGTGGATCAGCGGTTATTCGAACTTCTGCGTACAGAATTTAAGCTTGGCTTTTATGACGACCAGTCAAAAGTCCCTTATCACAGTTACGGAGCTGATAGTGTGCATAATGCCCCACATATTGCATTAGCCCGCAAAGTGGCACAGCAAAGTATGGTATTGTTAAAAAACGATCATAACGTTTTGCCTTTGAATAAGGCTGATTATCCAAGCATTATGATCCTGGGACCGAATGCAGCAGCTTTTGATGCCATGATCGGCAATTATCATGGGGTGAGCAGCAAAGTAGTAAATTTTGTGGAAGGAATTACTGGCGCAGTTGATCCATCCACCAGGATCGAATATGACCTTGGCGCTGACTATACGGACACTACCCATTTTGGTGGCACCTGGGCGGCTGGCAATTGTTCGGTTACTGTTGCGGTAATTGGTTTATCTCCGGTTCTGGAAGGCGAAGCAGGTGATGCTTTTCTGTCCAAATCGGGAGGTGATAAAAAAGATTTGAGCCTAC
>DATHLW010000157.1:0-3259 GCA_035487675.1 Mucilaginibacter sp.
ATAGAAGCTAATAGTTGCCGTGCAGCAACTGCATCCGACTTTTCAGATACCGTGATCATACTGCGGCCAGATGCTACTGCGCCCGATGAGACCAGTATCACTTCCTTGCCTTGTTTCTTGATAGCGGCAATTTGTTCCACCAGGTGGCCGATGCGTTTCAGATCAGGTAAACCATCTTGTTGAGTAAAAACATTCGAACCGATCTTGACAACGATACGGTGATAATTAAAGGCCATTACTGTTATTTATAATCGAGCCTCAATATTAATAAATTATAGCTGATTGATGGGAATTATAGTGATAATAATTACCGGTTGCGGGGTAAAAGTGATTATTAATGATCTATTTTAAGACTGGTAATAGTAATGTAATGGGGGACTTTTATAGCTGTATCTGTTTTCCAGCCAATAGTTGCCTTTATCGGAAATTTGGAATTAACAGTTACACCAAAATTGGTTAGATCCTGGAGGGTCCTGTAAATGACTGAAGTATCAGTATCAAACTTCACGAAGTACCCGCCGCATATCGGGCACTCCCCGAAATCCTGCGTAATCACACCGTGGTTAACATGAGAAGGAATTTCGTTACTTTTTTTACAGGCGACAAAAACGACACTCAACAACAGCAAGAATACAGCAAATTTCAGTATTGATTTTTTCATTGCCACTTTTCTTACAGCCTATACGTTAAGCGGTTACAAAATGCTACAAAAAGATCAAAACTGGCGAAATTAACTTATAAAGCCTTTCACATATTCCTTTGTCAGCTCCTTTTGCGGGTTTAGCAAAAGCTCTTCGGTAGGGCCAAATTCGATGATCTTGCCCATGTACACGAATATGATATAATCAGAAATACGGCGTGCCTGGCGCAGGATGTGTGTAACCAGTACAATGGTGTATTTTTGTTTAAGGTGAATAAACAGGTCTTCAATGATACTGGTCGAAACCGGGTCGAGCGCAGAAGTGGATTCATCACCCAAAATAATTTCCGGTTCAACAGCCAATCCGCGTGCAAGGCATAAACGCTGTTGCTGACCAATCGATAAACGTGTTGCGGGAGCGTGCAGGCGGTCTTTTACCTCGTTCCATAAACCTGTTGCTTTTAGCTGTGTTTCAACAATTTCATCCAGTGCAGCTTTCTTTGGACTGCCATGTAAACGAGGGCCGTAAGCCACATTATCATAAATTGACATAGGCAGGGGATAAGGCCTTTGCGAAAGCAAACCCATCTTTTTACGTATGTGGGTCACTTCGGCTTTGGGATCATAAATATTTTCACCATCAACTAATACCTTGCCGCTTACTTTTATATCGGCCGTATCATCCAGCAATCTGTTGAACGACTTTAGTAAAGTGGTTTTGCCGCATCCGGACGGACCGATAATAGAGATCACTTTTTTGTTGGGTATATTGATCGTGATATCTTTCAATATCTCATGATTGCCAATACTGACATTTAGGTGCTGAACACTAATATGCGGATTATTTGTCATAGCTACTGAATTTTGTTTTTTGAAAATCTCTTAGCCAAAATGGAGGATAAGATGGTGATGATGAGGACTAAAATGGTTAATATTAAAGCCGAGGCATAAGCACGTCCCTGAACTTCCTCAACAGGGCTACCTAACTGAAAGAAAATGGCTAACGGAAGTGTTGCTGCGGGTTGATGTAATGATGTGGGTATATTGTCGCTAAAACCGGCAGTAAACAACACCGATGCAACATCGCCAATGGCACGGCCAAAGGATAGTAGTATGGCAGTGAATATCCCCGGCCTGATCTGGCGCAGAACTACTTTGGACATTTCCCAGCGGGTTGCGCCCAAGGCTAATGAGGCATCTCTTAATTCTTTTGGTACAGTGATTATCACCTCATCAAGTGTTCTTACTAAAATAGGGATCACCAATAAAGTAACTGCGACAATACCCCCTAATAACGATGCCTTGATACCAAAATAAACCATGATAAGAAAACCCAAGGCACCGTAAACGATAGAAGGAATGCCAAACAAAACATCAAAGGCAATCCGCAGCGCATTGGCAATCAAATTCCTGCCGGCTAAATACATATTAATGAATATTGCGACTGGAATGCTGATCAATAGTCCTAATACCGTAGCGCCGCCTGCGATGTATAATGAACCGATTATCGCATTTAAAACACCACCTTCTTTACCTATATAAAAACCTCCACCCGGTATCTTGGTAATCATATCCCAATTCATAAATGGCACGCCTTTGTAGAATATTGTACCGACGATCAGGAAAAAACTGCCTGCTACAATGACGATGGATAACAGCATCAGCACCTTAAAAAAGTTCTCTTCTATTTTACGCCTTATCATGCCGCCAGTTTCCTTTCCAGCCGGGCCAGTATCACCCGTGAGATTATGTTGAACAGTAGTATTATGATGAACAGTAATAAGGCTGCGAACATCAGGGCCGAATCGTACATCGGGATGGATAACATTTCGCCATAATTATTAGCGATCAAAGCGGGCAGTGGGTAGCCCGCATCAAAAACAGAATGAGGTACAACTGCATTATTACCGCAGACCATCAGCACCGCAATGGTTTCACCAAATGCCCGTGAAATGGCCAATACTGTTGCTGCTATTATGCCTGGTTTTGCTTTGCGCAGATACACTTTCTTAATGGTTTCCCATTTGGTAGCGCCTAATGAAAGTGATGCCTCCTTTAATTCTTTTGGGATGGTATTGAGCACTTCGCACACGATGCTGACAATCAGCGGGAATATCATCACGGCCAAAACAATTCCACCTGCCAGTACGCTGTAACCAGTCGAAAATTCGACAAAATGAGGTGCGATATGATTTTGTATCAGGGGGATAATGAATAGCACACCCCATACACCAAAAATTACCGGGGGGATACCCGATAATAGATTAACAAACGGAACCAATATTTTCCTGACCCGGACAGGTGCATACTCCGTGATATAAAATGAGCTGAGCAGGCATAAAGGTAATGCTATGATGATAGCTATACCGGTGACCCAAAGCGTACCCATGATAAATGGGAAGAATCCGAACAATCCTTTTAGGGGTTTCCAATCGCTGGATGTAAGCAAATGCCACCACGAAGAACTATTGAGTACCGGGATGGATTTATAATACAAGCCAATGCCAATCACCAACACTACCGAAACCGATAGTATGGTGAGTATGAGCATTAATTTTGAAAGAACATTATCTTTTAGAAGCCTTATTTGCATTATGGTTAGGTTGTATTGAGTTAGAT
>DATHLW010000158.1:0-6529 GCA_035487675.1 Mucilaginibacter sp.
TCATATGGATGTGTTGCTAAGTGCTTACCCAAAGCGAAAGCTGTTGCCACCATTCCAACGCCAGTAATGAGAAAATCTATTTCTTGATTCTTTATTCCTGACTCTTGACTCTGACTTCCGACTTCTGACCTCAGACTTCCGACTTCAAACTCAGTAGCAGCAACAACCAATATCCGCATAAATAAATGGCTTTATTTTGACAGCTAAGATAGAACAATGCCCTTGTTTTTGTTTTGTATATTTGCACCAATTATTACTATGATGATATACATGACACGGAAAGAGCATTTTAATGCTGCACACAGAATGTACCGTGAGGAATGGAGCGAGGAGAAGAATGCAGAGGTTTTTGGCAAATGTGCCAATCCACACTGGCATGGGCACAATTATAACCTGTTCGTAACCGTAAAAGGCGAAGTAACGCATGCAACAGGCTACCTGATCGATCTGAAAGAGCTGAAGATAATTATCAACGACCACGTGATAGAAAAGCTGGACCATAAGAATATCAACCTGGATGTTCCGTTTATGGCCGGTAAAATGGCGTCGACTGAATTGCTTTGCATCGAGATATTTAACCAATTAAAAGGTCCTATCGAAGCGCACAAGGGTGTATTTTTGCATTCCATAAAGCTATACGAAACCGAAAATAATTCTGCCGAATACTTTGGCGATTAAACCTGACAAATGAGTAAAGAGGATATTTTTCACGACCGCGATGAGGGCATTGACGGTTATACCAAAATCGACCGTTATAACCCCGATCTGATCGAGAGCTTAAGCGCCAATTACCACGAAGTGTTAAAGCAGATCGGTGAAAACCCTGGTCGCGAAGGCTTACTCAAAACCCCTGAACGGATTGCAAAAGCCATGCTTTTCCTCACACAAGGTTATGATCTTGATGCAAGGGAGATATTGCGGTCAGCCATGTTTAAAGAGGAATATAGTCAAATGGTGGTGGTAAAGGATATCGAAGTTTATTCGATGTGCGAGCACCATATGCTTCCCTTTTTTGGCAAGGCCCACGTCGCCTACATCCCTAACGGGCATGTTGTAGGCCTGAGCAAAATACCACGTATAGTAGATGTGTTTGCACGCCGTTTACAGGTGCAGGAGCGTTTGACCAACGAGATAAGGGATTGTATACAGGATAACCTGCAACCATTAGGTGTAGGTATAGTGATTGAATGCCGCCACCTGTGCATGAGTATGCGCGGCGTACAAAAACAGAATTCGGTTACCACAACCTCTGCATTTACCGGCGAATTCTTAAAAGAAAAAACCCGCGCAGAGTTCTTAAATTTGATAACAGCGAAATTGGGTTAACCAATTATCGGTGACTGGTGATCAGTAATTAGTTAAAACACTTATCACCGATCACCGGTTAACTAATCACTAATAAAAAACTAATCACTGATCACCAATTAACTAATCACTAAATTGAAAGCATACATTTTCCCGGGGCAAGGCGCCCAGTTTGTAGGCATGGGCAAAGATCTGTACGAAAGATCAGATGAGGCCCGCCAGTTATTTGAAAAGGCTAATGAAATATTAGGTTTCAGGATCACGGATATTATGTTTAACGGCACCGATGAGGACCTTAAACAAACGAATGTTACGCAACCTGCCATCTTTCTGCACTCGGTAATACTGGCTAAAGTATTGGGTGATGATTTTAAACCGGATATGGCCGCGGGTCATTCATTGGGTGAGTTCTCCGCTTTGGTATCGGCAGGAGCATTGTCATTTGAAGATGGATTACGTTTAGTTGCTGCACGTGCTAATGCTATGCAAAAGGCCTGCGAGATACAACCATCCACCATGGCAGCAATTTTAGGGCTGGATGACTTTACGGTAGAAGATATCTGTCATCAGCAAACTGACATAGTAGTTCCTGCCAATTATAATTGTCCAGGCCAGCTGGTCATTTCTGGCACTATCGCCGGCGTTGACGCTGCATGTGAAAAACTGACCGCCGCCGGTGCTAAAAGAGCGCTTAAGCTAAATGTGGGCGGTGCTTTCCACTCGCCATTAATGGAAGCAGCAAGAGTTGAACTGGAGCATGCTATTGTACATACCGAAATTAAAGAGCCGGTTTGCCCAATCTACCAAAATATAGATGCCAAACCATATACTGATCCGGCCAGGATCAAACATAACCTGATCGCACAGCTTACAGGGCCTGTACGGTGGACCCAAACGGTAATGCATATGCTGGAAGATGGTGCTACCTCCTTTACTGAAGTGGGGCCCGGCAATGTGTTACAAGGCCTTGTCAAAAAGGTTGATAGGGCCGTGGCCACCAGCAGCGCGGCTTTACCACAATAATATTGCAAGCCACTCGTAAAACCGGGTGGCTTTGTTTTTTGTATTGTATTTTTACGTTACCTTGTTAGCACTTTGACGACATCTGCAAAAATACGATTGTTGCTGGCCCTGTTATTTGCCAGTTTATTACTGACGGCAGTTATCGTCCAAAAAACTTACACACCCAAAAACAACCTTTACCAAACCGGGCAAACCCTCGAAGACAACCTGCATAAAAAGGAAGCCTACGTAAATAGTTTTCTTAACAACAAAGAAAGTTTTAACAAACTAAAAACACTTGGCAGCGACGAGCAGGAGGCCCTGAAAACCATAAAGGCTTTTACCACCGATGAAAATATATGGGCCCTTACCTATAAAGATAACCACCTGGTGTTCTGGAGCGGAGTTAAAATAATACCTCAGCATCCTGCATTAATACACGAGGGTTATTCATTTGTGAGTGGACCCAATGGCTATTATGATGTCATAAAAAAAAGTGAAGGAAAATTCTCAGCTATATTTTTTATACCTGTAAAAATAAGTTATCGCGTTCAAAATCAATATCTGCATAACACTTTTGCAAAAAACTTACTGAACGACACCAATATCGAGATAGCTGATTTTACTGACAGAAATGTTTACGAGGTGCACAGCCTGGACGGCACTTATCTGTTTTCTGTTAAAGTAAAACATAACGAGGTAGGTCATAAATTTTTCTATTTTGAAGTGGTAATATGGATATTGTGTGCGCTTGTTTTATTCCTGCTTGTACATAGCATCTGCAACTATATAGCCCTTAAAGGTTACATTTACTTGTCTTTCTTAATTTTAGCGGCCTTTATTGCCCTTCTAAGGATTCTCAACCTGCATTACGGCTGGCCAGGGTTCTCGCATCAACCTGATATTTTCAATCCGCAATACTATAACTCCGGCAAATTGTTCCCGTCATTAGGTGATTTTTGCATCAATATACTATACAGCACATGGTTCGTCACATTTGTTTATCGTCACAAGGACAAAGTATTACCACATAGTTATAACAAGTTTATTGGTTATGTCATTGTCGTTGTTTTTGTACTGATATTGGATGCGAGTTCAACTTCGTTATTGAGGTTGTTTTATGGGCTTGTCAGGTATTCAAATATCAATTTTGATGTTAATAATGTGCTTAATCTGTCGGGGTTTAGCGTGCTTGGCGTTCTAATGCTGTGTTTTAGTTTCCTTATATTTTATTTTCTGACAGAAATATCACTTACAGTTTGCAGCAAGCTTGTAGTTCCTGTCTCGCATCAGATAGCCATTCTGTTATTTACTATCACCGTATCCACTATTGTTTCAGGCTATCTGGATAATGAGTTTACCATATTTTATATATTTTGGGCAGTATGGGTTATCTTAAGAGGATACGCATATCGATACGATCAGGGCAGGATAACAGCAGCGTCACTGGTAACCATCATACTGCTTTGCGCAGTACTCTCTGCCATAAAGCTTAATCACTTCCAGGCTATAAAAGAGAAAGAAACCCGTAAGGAGCTTGTTAAGCAGTTGGAGGCTCCTAACGATCCTGTCGCCAATAATATGTTCAAAGACATTGATAAAAGGGTCGTCACTGACCCGGTAATCCAGCGCTACTTTGCAGACACGATTCATAATACAGTTACATCACTTGCAGATCATATTCAAAGGAAATATTTTGACGGTTATCTTGGAAAATATGAGTTTAAAGTACACGAATACAATGATAAAGGAGAGGCCTTAGGCGATAAAGCTTTTGATCTGAGTGTTTTCAAGGACATGATCAAGTTCGAGTCTTTCTTTAAAGAATCTGATCATTTTTACCGCAACATCGGAACATTTGGAGTGTTAAAATATTTGGCTTTGCTCCCGATATTTAAAGGCGACAGCAATATAGGTACCATTGTTGTGGAGCTGGAGTCAAAATTTTTAGAAGGTGAAAACACCTTCCCGGCCCTTTTGATCGACGGGATCTATAAATCGAATGACCTTTTTAAAGATTATTCATATGCATTTTACCAGGATAATAAATTACTTAGCCAGAATGGCCAGTATGTTTACAGCCTGATCAATCATGACTTAAAAGGCAGCGTAAAAGAGTATTTGTATTATACAACCAGGAGTTCCGAGCCATCCCGATTCGGTATATTACAAGGATATAGTCATCTTATCTATGAGCCATCTAAACGTACGCTTATTGTTGTAAGTAAGGAAAATGATACCCTTATCAACACAATAACGTCAGTTACTTTCTTCTTTATCGTTTTCTTATTTTTTGGCGTTATCTGCATCACTGTAAAATGGCTATGGGGACGCATAAGGATAATGTATATTAAGGATAATTACCTGCATTGGGTGTTCCGGTTAAATTTTGATAAAGTGCTTTATAAAACGCGCATCCAGTTATCTATAGTTTTTGCAGTTGTTGTGACACTTATTATGGTAGGCATTATAACCTATTTGTCTATCGTGGATCAATATAATGCGCAACAGGAACAAACCATCAGCAATAAGATCTCGCACATTGCAAAAGCATTCGAAAGCAGCAGCCTTATTTACGAGGCCTTCAATGATAATTCCATTGAAAGCTTTCAGCTTAAGTTTAATGAATTTGCCAAAACCTATTCAGCCGACCTGACCCTGTTTAATACCAGTGGAGTTGAATTGGTGTCGACCCAACCCAAACTATACGATTATGGGCTACTTGCCCCCAGGATAAACGCTAAAGCATATACCTATCTGAATAAGCTCCAGAAATCAGAATATATACACAACGAGATCATAGGCGAATTGAATTATAAAGCAGCTTATGTCCCGATCAAGGATACCAAACGGACACTTGGTTATTTGCAATTACCCTATTTTTCAAATGAGGCTGATTACAAAGAACGCGCGGGCTCATTGCTAAATGCCATGATCAATGTTTATGCATTGATTTTTATTGCCATAGGCCTGTTAGCTGTCTTTATTGCAAGGCGCATCACCAATCCGTTAAATATAATTCAAATGAGCCTGAGTAAAACTATTTACGGGCAAAATAACGAACCAATAAAATGGCAGCGTAATGACGAAATAGGCGCGCTGATAACCGAATACAATAATATGATCGCTGCGCTGGAGCAAAGTGCACAAAAGCTTGCCCAATCGGAAAGAGAGAGCGCCTGGCGCGAAATGGCCAAACAAGTGGCACATGAGATCAAAAATCCCCTTACCCCATTAAAACTTGGTCTGCAATTACTGGAAAAATCGTGGAGGGATAAGGACCCTAAATTCGATCAGAAATTTGAGCGTTTCAGCAAATCATTCGTCGAACAAATAGAAAGCTTATCATCCATCGCATCCGAGTTCTCGGCGTTTGCAAAAATGCCTGATACCAGGATTGTGCGGATGGATATTTTTGAAGCGCTAAACCAGGCAGTTACTATTTTTAAACAAATGGACAATATCAGGATAGTATTTAACCCTCCCGATAGCCAGTTTTTTATTAATGCGGACAGGGATCAGTTGCTCAGGTGCTTTAATAACCTGCTAAAGAACGCTATTGAAGCCATGCCGCATGACAGGTTTGGCATAATAGAGATCAACTACCTGATAACCAGCAAAAATATTTTGCTCAGTGTTAAGGATAACGGTAACGGCATACCAGAAAACCTGCGCGAAAAAATATTTGAGCCCAACTTTACCACCAAAAGCTCAGGCACCGGGCTTGGCCTGGCATTCGTAAAAAATTCTATTGAAAATGCCGGCGGTAAGGTATGGTTCGAGACTATTATGGATACAGGCACCACCTTCTATTTTAGTCTGCCCGAAGCATCTTAAAGGCATTATCGTGGAGACGCAATGCATTGCGTCTTTACTGCATATAACAAAAAAAGCTGCTTGTTTATCACAAGCAGCTTTCATCAGTCTATAACGAAACTGGTAATTATTTTAGACTAAAGGTTGTTTGTCCCATTTTACCACCATCAGCATATAGCATTACTGTATAAGCACCTTTTACAAATGGTGGAGCCGGGTGAACCCAATCAATGGTATAACCACTTCCGTCATCTTTAAAATCTATCGACGTTTTATAGGTATACTGTAGGTCCTGGCCGTCAGACTGGAATGTACCTGCATCTTTAGGATCAGTGATCAGGTTGCCGGTAGGATCAAGTATACGCACATAAATATCATGCATACGTTTTTCAGCAATGCTGTTTTC
>DATHLW010000159.1:0-4334 GCA_035487675.1 Mucilaginibacter sp.
AGGTAATTTTCAGGAGTAGGTGCGTCGCCCCATATGAATGCCTGGTAAGGAACTTCGGCTGAATTCCACCCAACCAATAAAGGCACATGCGCCTGTTCACCAGCCGCGAAAACATCATTAGGCGATTTTGTCAAGAAGTACCCATCCACTGTTGGCGACATCGGCGGCATGCCTTGCTTTGAAGCCATTTCCAACAATTGATCAGCCGGGATGGCACGCAAAGCTGCAAGCGAAGAAGCATTCACTTTTTGTGCAAAAGCAACCCCATTTTTTTCGCCATCAGCCAGCGGAATAGCAGGTATAGTTGGAGCGATCATGCCTCCGCTTTCGCCGATTGCCCCAGCGATCAGATTTTTTGATAAAGGCGATACCATTTGCGCACATACCGCTATCGAGCCTGCCGATTCTCCGGCAATAGTAACGCGGTGGGGGTTGCCGCCAAAAGCAGCAATATTTTTCTTTACCCACTCTAAAGCAGCGTGTTGATCTAAAAGGCCATAATCGCCGGAAGCATGGTGGGGAGATTCAGCGGTTAGTTCAGGATGCGCTAAGAAACCAAAGACCCCAAGCCTGTAGTTTACCGTAAGCGTTACGATTCCTTTCTGCGCCATGCTCTCACCATCATAACGGGATTCGGAGCCATCACCTGCTACAAAACCACCACCGTAGAAATAAACCAGTACAGGTAATTTCACTTTAGATGATTTGGCAGGTGTCCAAACATTCAGGTACAGGCAATCCTCGCTCATACCAGACGAACGGAACATCATATCGCCGAACACATTTTTTTGCATGGCATTGTTGCCAAAATGATCGGCTTTACGAACACCTTCCCAGTTTTGTACCGGTTGAGGTTCTTTCCAGCGCAAATCCCCTACCGGAGGGGCTGCAAACGGGATTCCTTTAAAACTACGGATACCTGTTGCTGCATTGGTAGTACCTTCCAACGTGCCATTTTCAATTTTCACCTGGTTGGTTTGAGCCAGCCCACAGGTGCCTGCAAACATTGTAAATGCCAGTATAATAAATCCTTTTCTTCTCATGATCTGATAATAAAATTGGTCGACCTAATTTAGATATTATTTCCATATTGTGTAAAAACGACACAATAAAAAAATAAAATATAATTTATAGTACTATGCATTGGATAGTACTAATATTTTGCATATATTTGTTTTGATAGTTCTCAAATGACCATCAAAAGAAAAGATATGGAAAAATCAGGGATCGCTATTTTAGTAGCAGGAATGATATTTTTGGCCGCTTGTACATTCGGCAGAAGGCATGAAACTATTGTTGAAACCAGCGACAATCATTATCTACGGATAGAGTATGCAGGCCACATTAGTTTTAACGATAACGGCACCGCCATAAGAAGCATTTCGCGGGATGGCTATGTAGAATACCAGATGGACGACAAAAAACTGGAAGCAAAAAGCAATGGGTATGGAGGCGTAAGCTATGAGTTATATGATGGCTATCAAAAGCTTACTATGGATGAAAAAGGGCGGGAATTTATTGCGGAAGCAGTAAGAATAATGATGCAAAAAACACATCATCCATAATTTTCCTAACCATAAAAATGCAAAAATGTGGATAAATACATTGCTTAATAATTAATGCAATTGTAACCTTTCATTCAGTCTGTCGTTACAGATGCGTATGAGGTCAGCATTGTGCACTGCTTTTCTTCTTCTTTTTTTGTTATTTATTGGTTGCAGCAAAAAGGAAGGGACCACAGCGGGAAGTAAAACTGGTTCCAACGGAACCAATGGCAACACTACCGGTAACACCTGCAATGTTCAGTTAGCCGATGCCGAAAATATTGCTATTTTCCCTGCTGATAATCCATGGAACCAGGATATTTCGGGTTCACTCGTCGATCCTAACAGTGCGCAAATTATCGCGCAATTCAGCTCATCAAAATTAAAAGCCGATTTTGGCAGCGGTTTGTGGGACAACGCACCCATCGGCATACCTTATACAGTCGTTTGCGGCAGTCAGCCAAAAGTTGCTGTTACTTTTCGTGCTAACTCTTATGACGGTAATTATGGCAGCGAAAGCGATCCGGGTCCCTATCCCATTCCATCAAATGCCCCCATCGAAGGTAATGGACAGGGAGACTCGCATGTGCTTGTAGTAGATAAGGGCAATAAAATGCTTTATGAACTCTATAACGCCAGCTATACCAACGGCCAATGGCAGGCATCAAGTGGCGCTATTTTTAACCTGGCCTCGGATGCGTTAAGACCTGATAGCTGGACATCAGCTGATGCAGCAGGCTTACCGATATTTCCAGGTCTTGTACGTTATGAGGAAGTATTAAAAGGCACTATAGATCATGCTATCCGTTTCACACTACAATCAGCAAACGTAAAGCCCAATTCCTATATTGCGCCTGCGAGGCATAGCGTAGGTAGTAGCGGCGGACAGTATTCGTTACCTTTTGGCGCCAAGATCCGTCTAAAAGCTAATTTCAATATCAGCGGCTATTCTGCCAACCTGCAAATCATATTAACTGCCATGAAAAAGTATGGGTTGATCCTGGCTGATATCGGCAGCAACATGTACATCAGTGGTGCTCCAGACGAACGCTGGAACAATGATGACCTGCAAAAACTCGGTCAAATTGCCGCTTCTAACTTTGAAGTGGTTAAAATGAATTGATCCTATTGTCTGAACCGGAATTTCTATAATTAATGAATTTTCAGAATTGGTTATTTATAAAGCTTTAATCCTTTGTCTTCATCTGTTGCAGGTTTAATACTCACCGCAGCCCCGCCGCCATTGGCTAATTTCAGGTTAAGTTTGGTCTTATCGTCCACCATATATTTTTTGATCTGGTAGGCTTCAGGATTTTCTTTCCAATCGGCATTATCCGCATCTGCATAAATGGTGGCGACATATTTTTTGCCCTTATCCAGGAAATTTAATGAGAAAGCAGCATTACGGCTATTCTCATCAGTAATAGCGCCTATAAACCAGGCTGAAGTACCTTTCGCTTTACGTGCAATAGTGATATAATCGCCGGGCTCGGCTTCCAGTATTTTTGTATCGTCCCAGTCAACAGCTACATCCTTAATAAATTGGAAAGCGTCCATATGTTTTTCGTAATTCTCAGGCAAATCAGCTGCCATTTGCAACGGGCTATACATAGTAATGTATAAAGCTAATTGCTTGGCAAGTGTGGTATGAAGCTGCCTTTTAGGATCAGGTGTATAGCCTTTTATTTTGAATATACCGGGTGTAAAATCCATCGGACCACCTATCAGGCGGGTAAAAGGCATAATGGTTTCGTGTTCAGGTGTTGTACCGCTTCCAAATGCATTATACTCGTTCCCGCGACCTGCTTCGCAAGCCAGCCAATTAGGATACGTGCGCTGTAATCCGGTTGGCCTTACGGGTTCATGCGCGTCCAGCATCACATGATAATCGGCAGCCTTTTGTGCCACGCGCACATAGTGCTCCACCATCCATTGCCCGTCATGATGCTCACCACGTGGAATGATTTTGCCCACATAACCAGTTTTTACCGACGTATATCCATATTTATTCATAAAGCGATAAGCAGTATCCATCTGGCGCTCATAATCGCTGGCAGAGCCTGATGTTTCGTTATGCATAATGATATGCACACCTTTTGATGCTGCATATTGTGTTAGTACTTTTACATCAAAATCCGGATACGGGGTTACAAAGCTGAATACATTTTCTTTCCAGTTACCAAACCAGTCCTCCCAGCCTACGTTCCATCCTTCAACCAAGACACCCTGTATGCCATTGGCAGCAGCAAAATCGATATATTTTTTCACATTGGCTGTGTTGGCACTATGTTTACCATTAGGTATCAACTGACCATTGGCATTAAGCGAATCCGGATCGTTAGAATAGTTCCAGGTTCCTTTTCCTGTTTGCATCTCCCACCAAACGCCTACAAATTTCATCGGTTTGATCCATGACGTTTCGATGATTTTAGAAGGTTCGTTCAGGTTCAATATCATTTTTGAAGCAAGGATATCCGCTGCTTTATCGCTTACGATGATGGTTCTCCATGGTGTTTTAAAGGGCGCTTTTACATGAGCTTTGTCTCCAACTGCATCAGGGACCAGGCTCGCAGTAAAAGCCAGGTTGCTTCTATCTGTGTGCAATTGCATAGCAGAAAAGTTTGACAAAGCCGCCTCATGAATATTGATATACAAACCTTCCGCTGATTTCATCAGCAGCGGTGTTTGTACTGCATATTTATCCGGTGCAACCCTTACGGCAATATCAGTTGATGAGGCTACTAACCCACTGTTATCGATCTCGCTGATCTTAGAAGTAGTATACGGATA
>DATHLW010000160.1:0-2901 GCA_035487675.1 Mucilaginibacter sp.
ATCCGCTGATCTACCTGCATTTGGCCTGGGTAGCCAACAATAAAGTACCGATGAGTACAGGCCTTTTGGGTGGCGTGGTGGTCCTTATTGCCAGCATCGCTATTGCCTACGCATCCCTGAAACTCTATGATGAACCGGTAAGGGCATGGCTGCAAAAGAAATTTTTGGCGAAAAAATAATAGCACAAACCATCTTCTGGTTTGCGCTATAAAATATTTAACAAGACAAAACTGAAGTCAGTCATTGATATACCACAGAAATAAAGGCATAAGCCATATCGGCGAAACATAGTAAGGATCATAATATGGCTGGTAATATTCAACGGTTTCTTCTTCAACAACGGTTTCAGTACCACTGCCGGTATTGTTGTTTTGCTCCTGTTGTTTTTCTTCTTCAAGTAATTTGATCATCAGTTCAGAACCCTGGCCGATCATATCAATCATAGCATCCTCTCCAACTTCATCGGGTTTTATGGCGGTGCTGCAAATGTCCTCGATCTCTTTCCATGAGTTGTCGGATACCAAATCCATTTGCCAACCTGCAGCCGTGGTATCAAACCGGTTTTCATTGATGAAGGACATGAAAACGATCTCAGCGGGGTCAACCTTTTTAAACATGGCGACTGCTATCCGCAGATCATCAAAACGTTCGTCATTTGTAAAATCGGCCCATGCATCATCAGTTTCAAAATCGTAATACCGGGCGAAAGCAAATTCCCCCTTTTCAAGGTCGACATAAGAAAAAATATCATAAACCTTCAGGTACTCGGTATATCGTTTCATAAAAACACTATATACATCCTGCCCTTTGGCTGTTACCTGGTAATTAGCACCTGAAGTCTGCACATAACCCTTTGACATGAGGTTGATAAATAATGGCTCCAGCACCTTGTCGTCCCCGTTGTCAACGGTTTTAAATTGGTGACTGCCATTGATCATTTCATCCAAAAGAATGATCGCTTTAAAGGTCTTTTTATTATCGTCTGTTATAAACATGGATTATTGTTAAATAATAGTTTTTGAATGTTCGAAAAAATAAAAATGAGCGCGGATGAGTGCGATTCCTTCCTTGGGGAAGGGAAGGTAGGGGTTTCTACACCATGTCTTTGTCGGACAAGGCAGTTAATGTATAATGCAGAAACCCCTCCCTGCCACTTCACATACCGCCGCACCCCTCCCCGAGGAGGGAATTTATTTCGATAATTAATTTAACAGTTTTGTACGTTTAGCCTTAATTGCTTCCAATGCATTACCGGTTGAACCCTGGCCGAGCGCTTTGTTGATCTCCTGCTCGGTAGATAGAGTTGAATCCTCTATCTGTGCATAGGCTGCGGCCCTGTATTCCTGTGCCGATGCTTTCTGGTCCATTCTGTTTAAAGTGGCCATCAGCCCGTCGGTATCCACACTGGATAGTGTCTTGCTTATTCTTTCTGATACTTCCGCAGTTTTAGCACGGGAGCTGATCATTTGTGCACGGCTTTCCGTTTCGGCAATCTGGTCCTTTATCTGTTTGATCTTAAGGTCCATCACGGATACTGCGCTTTCTTCTTTTTCGGCCATTTTTGCGAATTCATCCGCTTCGCTCAGGGCCGACTGGTAAGCTTCAGCAGCTTTGTTTGCCAGGTCTGTCCCATGGGCTTCGTCCAATTGCTTGGTTTCTACGCGGTCCAATAATTCGTTGGCCTTTTTTTCCCACTCGGTTGCCTTTTCCCTGTAAGTCTGTTCACTTGCGCGGTGCTGCAGGGCAATAGCTTTAATTTCAGCTTCGCCTTGTATAGCCTGTTGGTAATTAGATCGTAATTCACGCAGGATCTGGTCTGCCATTTTAGCTGGATCTTCTAAATGATCAACGGCGGCATTTGCCTCAGCTTTGCCTATACGGAATAATCTGTCGAATATGCTCATTGTATTGAATTTAAATTAGTTAACAAATTTTGATGAATTTTAAAATTATCTTCTGCGGCCAAAGCCACCACGGCTGTGTCCAAACCCTGATGACCTGTGGGAACTACTGCCTGAGGAGTGCCCAAAACCTCCGCTGCGCACAGTGCTACCCGAACTACGGCTGCTGAATGATCTTTGCGAATGCGTAGGTGAACTTAAACTGCTGCGAGAGCTCCTTGACGACATTGCAGAAGAAGTAGTTGGCCTGAAATTACTTACCGTACGAACCCGGGTATAATAAGATGGATAATATCCATAGTGATACATCGGCATATAATAAGGGTGCGGGCGCATCAGGTAGCTCAGCAACAGGAAATCGGTGAACGTAAACGAAGAGTGATAATAGTTATTATACCCGGCATAGTTTGGGTTACCCTGCACACTAAGATCGGCGGTGTTACTGCCCTGGTTGGGTTCAATATTTATTCTGGCTACGGTTACCGAGTCGGCATCGCTTACGTCATCAACCACGTTTAGCCTGTTCTGACCGGGTTCCTCTACTTTCAGGTAATCAATATTACCGTCCTTGTCCAGGTCGAGGTTATTGATATGGTTATTGGGGTCGTTGATCGCTTTTTCAAGTGTCTGCGGATCAGTACTGGTTTTTACCAGCTGGGCCAGTTTATTCACATCAAAACCGGCGGGGGCGCTGCTTTGTATGGTTACGTTATTTTGTTGCGGCGGATTTTGCGAACAGCCCGCAGCAACGACTATTAAACCAAGGCCTATTAGTATTTTTTTCATGATGTTTTATATTGAATTAAGTTATAAAGGGCTAAGATTGTTTCAGGATATGGAGCCCATTTTTTGAAGTTTTATTTTTTTCTCATTTGGACTATTATTCAAAGCCGATGTTACAAAAATCTTCGGGAAAATAAATGTTAATTGTTTGTTAACTCTGCCTTGTTGGGGTTGTCACCGGGACTTGGGGGTATGTTCATATGTTCATGTTCACGTG
>DATHLW010000161.1:0-2180 GCA_035487675.1 Mucilaginibacter sp.
ATCAGTTATTTGTATTTTTATACTTCTTGCTTAAAAATGCAATTGTCAGATTGTCAAATCATTACAATCATCTGAATTACGCAGGAATAATTAGATTTTATAGAGGCAAATCCCTTCTAGTTTAACTACCTTTAATGGGCCCTCTAATTTAGACCAAACACTTAACCTCACAT
This sequence comes from Mucilaginibacter sp., assembly GCA_035487675.1. GTDB lineage: Bacteria > Bacteroidota > Bacteroidia > Sphingobacteriales > Sphingobacteriaceae > Mucilaginibacter. The sequence continues at coordinate 174 of DATHLW010000161.1, forward strand.
GAAACCGAAATTATTGCTCCGGATCGCAGCTATATTGATATTAATTCATGGCGTACTGCACACTATGGGGTTCAGCCAATGGAAACAAGACCCGGATCCGGCCAGGCACGAAGTGATCAAACAAATGACCGGGCAAAAACTTCCTTTTATGGGCACTTCACGCAATATGGGTGAATATTATGATGGCTTCGGCTATAGCTGTAGTATTGCTTTGATTTTGATCGCCCTTTTGCTTTGGATCGTATCAGGTGAGCTTTCATCTAACCCATCCCTGGCTAAAAAAGTCATCCTGGTAATTTCGTTTAGTTTACTGGTATGGGCAACTGATGAATTGATATACTTTTTCCCGTTTGCAGCCGGGCTTACTTTGGTTGCATCCGTATGCGGTTTCGGCTCGTTACCGGGGTTGGCTAAGCAACGAACTTCTAAATAATTACCCCCGTTAAGGTTCTTTTCGCCAGGCGATCACATTCGAAATGTACGGATTGAGCAAGGCCTGGTGCACCGACAGGCCACGGACTTACTGATTGGCCCTGAGTAAATTATATGCTATTTTTTGCAATAACGCTTAAACTGCCGGAATAGTGAATTTAAAAGTGGTACCCGCACCCACTTTACTTTCCACATCAATTGTCCCGCCATGCTGCGCAACAAAATCATTTACAAGTAAAAGGCCCAGACCGGAACCTGTTTCATTGTTTGTGCCTGACAATGATTGGTTACTGGCTTTGCTGAACAATTTTTCCTTCATTTCCTTCGTCATGCCTATGCCGGAATCCTCCACAAAAACACAAACCATTTGCGCCTCTGATTTAGCATTTATAACGACCGTACCATCTTGCGGTGTATATTTGATCGCATTGGTAACAAGGTTTTGTACTATTGACCTTAGCATCAATGAATCGGCGCTCACGTAAATATCTTTAGGGGTCCTATTCTCCAGTTTAATTTTTTTATGATTTGCATTGGCTTTTAACAATTCCAATGATTCTGTAATTCCAGCAAAAAGGTTAATTCTTTCAGGGTTGAAGTTTGTTTTTTCGCTTTGCTTTTTGGCCCATTCAACTACATCGTTAAGCTGATCGAGCAACCTGTGCGACGTACGATGAATGATTTGTGAAAGCTGTTTCAACTGCTTTGAATCCATTTGGTCAGGATCTTTATTTAACCTGGCCGATGATGCCAGCAATGCTGCGAGAGGATTCCGGAGGTCGTGTGAAATAACGGAAAGGAACTTATCTTTCGATATATTCAGCGCTTTTAGCTCGTGATTGAGATTCTCCAATTCCATCGTTCGATCAAGCACTCGCTGCTCCAAATCCCTGTTCAACTGCATCAGATCATTATTTATCCGTTGTAGTTTCTTTTCCTGTTGCTTTAAAAGGCGATTTTTTTTATATAATTCGGCAAATACGGCAACTTTCGACCGCAAAATTTGCTGATTAAAGGGTTTCCGTATAAAATCTACAGCGCCCGCCTGGTAACCCTTGAACATCGCCGTTTCTTCATAATCATGAGCAGTAATAAAAATGATTGGGATGTCTTTTAATTTATCGCGCTGATAGATAAGCCTGGCTGTTTCGTACCCATCCATGGTAGGCATTTTTACATCCAAAAGAATTAATGAAAAATCGTCCTCCTTTAAGAGTATTCTGAGCGCGTCCCTCCCCGATATTGCCTTGTAGAATGAATAGTTATTATTCTCCAAAGCAACTTCCATTGACAACAAATTGGTTTCGTTATCATCAACCAGGAGTATTTTTAAAGGGGCTCTCAATAAAGCGTTTTCACCATCTTTTTTCATATAGACCAGTACTTATTTTATAAGCCAAACCCGCATTAATGACAGCAATTGATCAGTTTTAACCGGTTTGGTGATGTAATCAGAAGCTCCCGACGAAATGCATTTCTGCCTGTCGCCTATCATTGCTTTGGCCGTTACTGCTATAATAGGCAGTAATTTATGCTTGGGCTCTTTGCGAATGATCTGTATCGTTTCGTACCCAT
>DATHLW010000162.1:0-4109 GCA_035487675.1 Mucilaginibacter sp.
ACCATCACACTTATGGCCCGTAAAATGATGCTGAAGAACGGCGATGCACCTGGTGGCACTAAACAAACACTCATTTTTGGAGCCGGCGTGGTAGGGGCATTAGCATTAGCTTTTAGCGATACGTTCTGGTTTTCGGCCGTAGAGACGATTGTGTTTGCGATGTCTGCTCTTTGTACGGCGGTCGTATTCTGGGCGATTTTGAAGTGGGATACGCGCTCGGACGAAGAGGGCGCCGATAAGTGGATCGTGTTTATCGCTTACATGATAGGATTGTCTATCGGAATACACTTGCTTAATTTACTGACCATCCCTGCTGTAGTATTTGTATATTATTTCCGCAGGTATAAAAATATCAATCTTAAAACAGGTTTTGTCGCCTTTTTAATCAGCATTGGTATTTTGGCCTTTGTGCAATTCGGCATCAGGGGGTATACTGTTGCCATCGCAGCTTATGCTGACCTTTTCTTTGTCAATACGCTAGGCTTGGGTTTTGGCAGCGGTGCTATCTTCTTTTTCCTTTTACTTATCGGATCGTTAATCATAGGGATACGCTACAGTATCCGCAAAAATAAGCCGGTACTTAACCTGGCATTGCTTTGTATTACGTTTATCTATTTTGGCTATTGTTCGTTTGCTTATATTCCTATACGGGCTACTGCAAATACCGATCTGAACAATTCGCACCCGGACAATGCATTCACTTTATACTGGTATTTAAATCGTGGCCAGTACGGATCTGTTCCCCTGATGACCGGGCCGTATTACGATGCAAAAGTTATTGAACAAGCCGAGGGTGGAACAAATTACATAAAGGGCAAAACCAGGTATGAATCATCCGGGAAAGATATAGTCACTACTTATGATCATACTACTGTTTTACCACGTATGTTCAGTCAAAGAGACCAGGACCCACAGTTTTATAAACAATGGCTCGGCTTGTCAGACAACGATGTGCCAACTTTTTCTGATAATTTGAAATTCATGTTCAGCTGGCAGATATGGCAAATGTATGGCCGGTATTTTATGTGGAATTTTGCCGGGCGTTATAATCAGCAGGACGGACAGCTCCAGGCAGGCGGCTTTCATGGCTATGCCGATGGCGACTGGACAACGGGCATATTTGACAAAGGCAAACATCTGCCCAATTCGGTGCTTCACGATAATGGCTATACACCTTTGTATGCATTGCCTTTAATTTTAGGATTGTTAGGTTTAGTGTATCACTATCGCCATAGTAAAAAGGATGCCTTGGTGCTCCTGCTGTTTTGGTTCTTTACCAGCATAGCCATTATAGTGTATGTGAACCAGGCGTTTCAGCCGCGCGAACGCGATTATTCTTATGTGAGCTCATTTTATGCCTTCGCTATCTGGATAGGGCTGGGGGTGATCGCAATTGCCGAATTTATGCGCAAGAAACTGAATGCCAGAACCGCAAGTTATGTTACCATCGGTTTATGTTTATTGATCGCTCCGGTATTGTTAATCAAACAGGAATGGAAATCGCACGACCGTTCAACCAAAATGACGGCACATGATATGGCTTATAATTACCTGATGTCGTGCCCGAAAAATGCCATACTGTTTACCGGTGCGGATAATGATACCTATTCATTATGGTATGCGCAGGAAGTGGAAGGTGTGAGGCCAGATGTGCGCATCATTGTCAATACACTTTTCGGCAGTGATTGGTACATACACCAGATGCAGGGCAAAATGAACCAATCGGCACCATTGCCCATCACTATGAATTTTGATAAATACAAGGCTGGTACGCGCGATTATGTTCCCTACAGCGATGCTAAAATCCCCGACTCGGTGGAGTTGAAGGATATTTTTGAGTTCGTTACCTCAGACAACCCGCAGACCAAAGTGGAAATGCAGGATGGATCAGTGTTAAATTACCTCCCTACCAAAAACTTTAAACTTTCTGTAAATGCTGATGATGTAGTTAAAAACGGGATGGTTACACCTGACCAAAAAAGCAGGATAGCTGACAGCATGCAATGGAAGTTCCAGGGGAATTATTTGATGAAGGATAACCTGGCGCTGATAGATATCCTGGTCCATAACGACTGGAAACGACCGATATGCTTTACGGTAACCATGGCCAGCGATGGTTTTAACGGCTTACAGAATTATTTGTATAAGGAAGGCTTCGTTTATCATCTGATTCCTTTTAAGACAGACGCCAATGCAAATAATCAACCCAAACTGAACAGTATGGTGATGTATGATAACATCATGAACAAGTTTAAATGGGGCAATTATAAAACCGCCAAATACCTGGATGAACAATCAAATGGATTATTTTATACACTGATCACCAATACATTTACTGAACTTGCCCAGGGCCTGATGGCAGAAGGACATACTGACCTGGCTTTAAAGGCCCTGCAAAAGTATGACCGCGAGATGCCCGATATGTATCCTTATACGGGGATTGCCCAAAGCAAGTTCAGGGTTATTGATACAGCTTATCACCTGCACGCGAATAGCATGGCTAACAAATATGTTTCGAGCATGGACAATTACATTATTGACCAGCTGAATTATGATTATAACCTGCTGAAAGCCAGTCCGGCAGATGTGAATGGACAAAATGTACAGTTTGAGATGTCGGTGCTGAATGCAATGACCCAAATAACCAAAGAGAACCAGGAACTGGCTTTGAATACTAAATTGCAATCACAACTGAGTGATTATGAGAATAAATTTGCCGGGATAATAGGTAAACAACAATAATTCAACCTGTCTTTATTATAATTTTGAAAAGTGCATCCGCCGGTAGAAACCGGCGGATTTTTTTGTTTCTCCGCCTTTGTTGCTGTTGTCCTCACAGATGTTGGGAAGGGTTCAATAAACTCATTGGTGTTCATGTTCATGAATGAACGCCCGTGAACATTTTATGAATGCCTGTTTATCAGTAATTTACAGTTTGCGCACTACTGACAAAATATTGTCACCATAATCATTGTACTGGCAGCGTTACAGTAAACTCCGTAAACTCACCCTCTTTCGTGTTAACATCAATACTACCCCCATGCCCCTTCACTACAATATCATAGCTCAACGATAAGCCTAACCCCGTCCCCTCGCCCGCAGGCTTGGTGGTGAAGAAAGGCTGCATGATCTTTTCGCGGATATTTTCAGGAATACCGGTACCATTATCTTTTACTGTGATCAGGATCGATCCGTTTTCTTTTGCGGTACTTACTTCAACTGTTGGTTTATAATCCGCCCCTGTCGTTTTCGATTTTTGATTGACGGCATAAAAGGCATTACTGAACAGGTTGATGAGCACCCGGCCAATGTCCTGTTGCACTACATTTATTTTAGGCAGATTCGGATCAAAATCGGTTCCGAAATCAGCATTAAAGTTTTTGTCTTTTGCCCTAAGACCATGGTAGGAGAGTTTTAAAAACTCGTCAGCCAGTACATTAATATTGGTCACCTGCCGCTCACCGGTACTATTGCGGCTATGCTCCAGCATACCCTTAACAATGAAGTCTGCGCGTTTGCCATGGTGACGTATTTTTTGGGCATTTTGCTCTATGTCGTCAGCTATTGCGATGGCTTCGTTGGTATTGCCGTTCTTTAATTCCTCTTTTAATTCACCTGTCAGCTCGGCAGTTACTTCTGAAAAATTATTCACGAAGTTGAGCGGGTTTTGAATTTCATGGGCAATGCCTGCGGTCAGCTCACCCAGGGACGCCATCTTGGCCGATTGTACTAATTGGTTCTGGGTTGTTTTTAATTCGCCTAATGTGGTTTGTATTTCCTCTTTCTGCTGCTGCAAAAGCAAGTTTGCTCTTTTCCGCTGGCTGCTGTTCCTCCAGAAAATAATGGCTAACAATAATAGTACCACTAAACCGGCGATAAGTGCATACGTCCGTACGGTAGCACGGTATTCTTTTTGTGCTGCGGCAATTTCCTGCTGGCGCTGCTTCTCTTCAAAATCAAGTGATAACAGCTGTTTTACCCGGTCCTGGCTATAAATGCTATCTTTGGCGGCGGTTGCCATCCGGTAATATTTGTAAGCGAGGGGCAAATTATGGTCTTCATCGTAATAGGCATAAAGCACTTTGCCTGCGTTTAAAACATCCTGTTCA
>DATHLW010000163.1:0-3962 GCA_035487675.1 Mucilaginibacter sp.
AAAGAAGCAGTTAATTTGATTGTGAGCCAGGTAAACAATTGTACTTATTGTTTGAGTGCACATACTGTTATTGGCAAAATGCATGGCCTGACCGACGATCAGGTGATCGAGATCCGCAAAGGCGGCGCTTCATTTGACGCCAAACTGGATGCATTGGTAAAACTGGCAAAAAACATTACTGAAACTAAAGGAAAGGCTGACAGCACATTGGTAGATAACTTTTTTGCTGCAGGATATAACGAAGGCAGCCTTGTTGATGTGATCATGCTTATTGGCGATAAAACCATCATGAACTATCTGCACAATCTGACCGAAGTGCCTGTTGATTTTCCGTTGGCACCTGCATTGTAATTTGACATCAGTCAAACTCAATCGGAATAGTGCTTAACTATATTTGCAAACACCCCCTCCGGCTCCCCCTGGTATCAGGGAGAGCCGGAGGGGATAAAACCACTCAATCCTATGGAAAAAAGATATCCCATCCCTCCGTTCAATATGGAAACTGCCCTGCAAAAAGTGCAGGCCGCCGAAGATGCCTGGAACACCCGCGACGCTGAACGTGTGGCATTAGCCTATACTGTTGATACAGAATGGCGCAACCGGGCTGAATTTATAAACGGCCGCGAGGAAGTAATCGCCTTCCTGAAACGCAAATGGGCAAAGGAACTGGATTATAAATTGAAAAAAGAGCTCTGGGGTTTCCGGGAGAACCGAATGGCAGTACGTTTTGAGTACGAGTGGCACGATGATTCGGGCAATTGGTACCGCAGCTATGGCAACGAATTGTGGGAATTTGATGAGGACGGCTACATGCGCAAACGTTTTGCCAGCATAAACGATCTGCCGATTAAAGATGCCGACAGAAAACTAAAATAAAATATGCAAACGCAAAAATCACTCACACTGGTCGACCCCAAGAATGGCAACCTTGCTTTTAAGATATTTTCTTGCAGTGACAACAGCCAGTTCGACCATGTGCAGCGTTATAATTATTACACCATCATTATCAACCTGGAGGGCAATGGAAAGTTAAGATCTGATTTTTCGGAATACGATTTTTCAGGTGCAACTATGATGTGCTTTTCGCCCTACCAGCCTTTTATGATCAGCTCCGCTCAGGGTTTGAAAGGGGTGGCGCTCAACTTCCATCCCGACTTCTTTTGCATTCACCTGCACCATAAGGACGTGGCCTGCAATGGCGTTTTGTTCAACAATATTTATCAGCCGCCTTTCATCACGCTTGCCGACAAGGATACCGCCGCGTTTTTGAATATCATCGAGCAGATGCAGGCCGAAATGCAAAATGCTGCCCTGGCTCAGTATGAGCTGCTTGTCTCCTATCTAAAAATATTCCTGATCAACGGTTCGCGGCTCCGTATAGAACAAAGCCCTTCTGTTCCGGCAGAAATTTCTGGTTTAAAAGAACCTTTTGTATTACAAAATCTCAAGGATGCGATCGAAGAAAACTTCAAAACCAAACACTCCCCTGCCGAGTATGCAGATATGCTAAATATCTCGCCAAAAGCACTGGCTAAGATCACCCGCAACCACTTCAACAAAACACTCACCAACATGATCGCCGAGCGCATTGTGATAGAAGCCAAACGCGAGTTGTATCTCACCTCGAAACCTGTAAAATCCATTGCGTACGAGTTAGGCTTTAACGATGAATTCTACTTCAGCCGCTTTTTTAAAAATAATGCTGATGTTTCCCCGCAGTTGTATAGGGAGACGGTTGGGTTTGCAAAGGCGGAGGTGTGAATATCCGGCGAAGAGAGGCAAGGCAATAACTTATTAACAAATTATCATAGTTATATCTAATCATTAGTTGTTTCGGCGCTAATGATTTTTATATTTTTGATCAGGTATTTAGACCCCATAAAATCTAATAAAATGACAACAGTAAACCCTTATTTGGCATTTAACGGCAATTGTCAGGAAGCATTTGATTTTTATAAATCAGTATTTGGAGGAGAATTTCGGGTGAGATCAACATTTGGTGATATGCCGGCTACGTCAGGATATGATGTACCCGAAAGTGTGAAAGACAAAATTATGCATATTTCCTTGCCTATAAGTAACGAGACGATACTGATGGGATGCGATGCCAACCCGGCTATGGGCGATGTAACTATGGGTCAAAACATTTCAATAGCCATTGGTGTATCGGGTAAGGAAGATGCGGATAGAATTTTTAATGGCCTTTCGGAAGGTGGAAAAATTACTTTTCCAATGTCTGACATGTTCTGGGGATCATATTTCGGGATGCTGATTGACCAATTTGATATTATCTGGATGGTAAGCTACGATAAAGCTGCCTGATAAAAAACAGGAACAGGTACCCGTCTCATTAATTGGTTACCTGTTCTTAATTTAAAAATCTCGCCAGTTCAAGCGTTCCGCTTGAATGATCTGGTTTTGAGCGTCTACGCTCAAGAAATAAAAACGCCAAGATAATAATTTCAGCCTCTGATTTAACGACTGAATCGAGCGAGGACGCTCAAAATTTTGTGTGTTCAAGTGTAGACACTTAAACAGGCGATGGGTCATTATTTATCAGTTAGCCGGCACTGCACCAATTTGTTGCAGTAATCCAAGTAAATCGGGCTGACCGTATTCTTCTATAATTTGTCCGCCAGAAAAACAATAGAAATTAAAAGCCCTTACCTCTATTTTCTCTCCCGTTGGAGGCACACCAAAGAAGGTACCACGATGCGATCCCCGCATGGTAAAACGTGCGGCGATTTTATCGCCCTCTGATATCATTTCATCAAGAGTCCATTGGATATCCGGGAAGCCTGATCGCATCATACCAATAATAGCGAGATAGCCCTCGGGGCCATGCATCGGTTCGGTCTGTCCGGGTACATGAAATACCGCATCTGGTGATATGATTTCTTCTGCGAGTCTTTCGCTTGCCGTATTGATAAACTCCACAAAGCGGAGCATGACAGCTTTATTATTTTCGTTTATCATAATAGTCATTTTTGGCTGATTAAATCCGAACAAAGGTGACTATTCTAAAGGAAGCTGACCAATAAACAAGTTTAAGAAATACCCTTAAACAAGTTTAAGGGTCAGAGCCTTAAGTGTTCGAAAGATTTAACCGCAATATAAATTCGTTCTTCGGAAGCAACAATGTACGAACATCTTTTTACGAAAATAATCCTCTTTCCCTCTTTTCGCTACGCGAAGAGAGGGACGACGAGCGAAGCAATGTCGGGGTGAGTCCACACCACAATGCATTAGCGCCAATGCCGCTCGTATATTTACTCACCCGGTCGACGCTTCGCTGGACCTCCCTCTCTTCGCTGCGCGGAAAGAGGGAGAGACCTCAATAAAATTTCTTTCGAACACTCAAGGGTCACAGTCTATGCGCAAGGTCTTTTCGGATTTTACTGAGAAATTCAGGGGTAATACCGAGATAAGAGGCGATTTCTGTATTGGGCAGGCGGTTTGAAAGATCGGGATATTGTTGCAAAAAAAGCGGATACCGTTCTTCGCCCGTTAAACTGATACTTTGAAGTATACGGTTTTGCAGCTCTATAAATTTTTGTTCAATAATAACCCTGAAATTCCGGTCGAATTTATGGTGGTGGGTATAGAGATACAGCAGGTCCGGGTGTTTGATTTGCAGAATCAATGCGGGCTCTATCGCTTCAATATAAAGCAGGCTGGGCTCTTCCGAATAGAAGCTGCTTAAATCAAATATCCAATCATTTTCTGCCGCAAACTGAATGTTATGTTCTTTCCCGTTTTTGTCTGTGGCATACATTTTAAAGCAACCGGAAACTACAAAGGTAAAATGACGGCACACATCACCCTGCTGTAAAATGAATTGGCGGCGTTTGACTTTACGTTCAGTGAAACGCGATACCACTTCATTATGTTCTTCGGTACCAAGCGGAAGGTATTTCTTGAAATACCTGATTAGCTTTTCTACGGATGTATCTTCAAAATTC
>DATHLW010000164.1:0-5654 GCA_035487675.1 Mucilaginibacter sp.
ATCAGTTAGATAACTTATTAAAGGACCTATAAACTAAACAATCATGACAAACAATTTTTTGTTCGAACCAGACCTTGCCGCTAAAAAGATCCATGTAGCACGCGAATTTAACGCGCCCATTGAAAAAGTATGGAAAGCCTGGACAGACGCTGCCCTGCTCGACAAATGGGTGGGGCCGAAACCCTGGACGGCCGAAACCAAAATTATGGATTTTACAGTTGGCGGAATATGGCTGTATGCCATGGTCAGCCCCGAAGGTCAGAAGCAATGGGTATATGCTAAATTTACTGCGATAGAAAATGGCAGTGCATTTTCATCAATGGGTTTGTTTTGCGATGGGGACGGTAACCCGTTTCCTGATGGGCCAAAATCATACAGGGATACTAAATTCTCATCCATTGAGGGTAATAGAACGAAGGTGGAGATGGTGATTACGTTTGAAGAAGAGTCAACCATAAAAATGTTCGTTGAAATGGGCTTTAAAGAGGGTACTGCCATGAGTCTTAACCAGTTGGATGAGGTGCTGGCTGCTAATTAGGTTTAATAAATCACTTATAAAACTAAACAATCATGACAAACAATTTTGCATTTGAAACAGATAGTGCCGCAAAAAAAATTCATATCATACGTGAATTTAATGCGCCAATTGAAAAAATATGGAAAGCGTGGACAGATCCTGAGATACTTGACAAATGGTGGGCACCTAAACCTGCTAAGGCCGAAACCAAAATTATGGATTTTAGGGTTGGAGGTACATGGGAATTTGCCATGGTTACTCCCGATGGGCAGAAACACTGGCTATATGCCGAGTTTATCGCAATAGAAAACGGTAAACAGATTTCAACCAGAGCTTTATTTCGTGATGGTGAAGGTAACCAGGTTCCCAGCGGACCAAGTTGGTACCGGGATACCAGGTTCTCATCCATAGAAGACAACAGGACGAAGGTAAATATTGAGATCACTTATGAGGACCAAGCCACTTTTGAAAGATTTACTAGCGACGGATTCTTTAAAGAAGGCACCGCAATAGGTTATAATCAATTGGATGAATTGCTGGCTTTGGAATTGATCACTTTATAAAACTAAACAATCATGACAAACAATTTTGTATTCGAAAAAGACCTTTCCGCTAAAAAAATTCACGTTGTACGCGAATTTAATGCGCCAATTGAAAAAGTATGGAAGGCCTGGACAGATCCGGACGTGCTTGAAAAATGGTGGGGGCCTAAACCCTGGGTAGCCAAAACTAAATCGATGGATTTTACTGTAGGCGGCGTCTGGTTGTATTACATGGCAGGCCCGGATGGCCAGAAGCACTGGAGCTATGTAAAGTTTACCGCTATTGAAAATGGCAGCCGTTTCGCAGCTGATACTGTATTCTCTGACGAAAATGGTACCGTACCTGCCGGTGTGCCGGTAAGCCACTGGGACAACAAATTTGTAGCCCTGGGCGATAAGACCAAAGTAGTGGTCGATATTAACTTTGATGATGAAGCAACCATGAAAATGTTGGTGGAAATGGGCTTTGAAGGCGGCTTTACCATGGGGCTCAACCAACTGGAAGAATTACTGGCTCTTTAAAAACGATTACGATGAGAAAATTAAAACTACAAATGCAAATCACCGTCGACGGTTTCGTAGCAGGCCCGAACGGCGAACAGGATTGGGTATTCAATTCCGGCAAGCCGGACCCGGAGGCTATGCAAAAGATCATCGGGTTTGGCGTGGAGCTCGCCTCGAGTTGCGATACCCTTTTGCTGGGCCGTAAACTGGCTGCTTCCGGATTCTGCGACTACTGGGAAAAAGTGGCCGAGAACCAGCCCGACAACCCCTGGCACCCTTTGGCGCAGCTGATAGCCGATCATCGCAAGATCGCCTTTAGCAGCACCGAAAGAACCGTGCCCGGCCGCAACGTCGAAGTGGAAAACGGCTTCCTGGTTCCTGTCGTACAGGCGCTGAAAGAACAACCGGGGAAGGACATCCTCGTTTACGGCGGCGCCAATTTTGTTAGCTATCTCGTCAGCCGCAACCTCATCGATGAATACTACCTTGTGGTGAACCCCATCGCGATCGGCAGTGGACTTTCCATTTTTAGGGAGAGAAGGGCGCTGGAACTGGTGAGTTCAATGGCTTTTAAACATGGGAAAGTGGTTAATAAATACGTGCCGGTATAACCGGTATATGTCCCGGAGCTATTTCTCCATCATGTATATGGGGAATAAAAATTCGATTTTATTCACAAGAAACAAAAAACAGTCATGAAACGCATCTTACTTTCCTTTATTTTTTGCAGCATCTTTGCGTGTGCCAATGCACAGAACGTAGAGAAACTTATAAGAAACTTTTTCGCCGGGTTTGAAAAGAAAGATTGGAATATGGTTGCCGGCCAGCTTTCAGAGGATTTTACTTTCACTAGCCCTAACGGTGATGACCATATAAACCTTACAAAATATAAAGAAAAATGCTGGGCTGCCGGTTTGAAGTTCTTCAAACACATTACATTTAGTAAAATAATGGTAGACGGCAACACTGCGTTCGCAATGTACAATATTACCACCACTGACAACAAGATTTTTCATAACGTTGAATATTACACTTTCAATAATGGCAAAATAAAATCCATTGAAACTTTTTTTGGTGCGGGCACTTTTTTCGGTATTCGCGCGCATTACCCGGGCAATACAGGCGATGTGAAATGAATAGTTAGCGGTTATTGTACAACGACACTCAACCTATGATAAAAGATAACAATGCAAAAGTAATTGAGATTTGAAAAAATAAAGTAAGCAACCCATAATTCGACATTTCATATGGACATACAAGAACAAATCGAAAAGTATATTACCAGCCAACCTGAACCAAAACGTAGTGAAATACAAGCGTTGCAGCAGCACATACTTCAAATGTTGCCAAAATGTAAATTATGGTTCTTAGATGGCAAGGACGATAAAGGTAAAATTGTTACTAATCCTGATATAGGATATGGGCTTCAAACCATAAAGTATGCCGATGGAACGACCAAAGAGTTTTATCAAATTGGTATCAGTCCAAACACAGCCGGCATCTCTGTCTATATTATTGGCATCAAGGATAGAACATACTTACCCCAAACGTATGGGAAGAAAATAGGCAAGGCAAGTGTAACCGGGTATTGCATTAGGTTTAAAACGCTGAAAGATATAAATATTGATATACTTGAAGCGGCAATGCGATATGGGGTTGAGCAAAGCAACCTTTCATAGCTTACAGCTGCTCAGCCGCCAACATTGCATTAGCTTTAGCCGCAGGTAAATAATTATTATTGAATCCATTAACTTCATTACCACTAAAAAAAATTAAATGCTATGAAAACCAAATTTTTGAGTGTTGCTCTGGGCATTGCCTTATCAGCAACCATTTTGAGCGCCAGTGCGCAAAAAAGCTATACAGAAGGCCTGGTAACCCTCAAGCAAAGCGCGAGCGGCCAGGTTATTGAATTGAAGGAATACTTCAGAAGTGATTCCATCGCTACCATGTTTTCTGCCGGTCCGGCAAATATTAAGCTTTTGGCAGATGCTAACTACAAATTTTTTGCTGTAGTGGCTGAAGTAGCTGCTTACAAGGTAAAAAAAGCTGCGATTTATACCCCAGATGAAATTAAGCAGATTGTAAGCGGTTTCCCTGCATTTACATTTGCTCCATCAACCGAAACGAAACAGATATCGGGTTTTAACTGCAAAAAAGTAGTGGCAACAGATACTAAAACTCAAAAAACTTATGATACCTGGATAACCAATGACATATCATTGCCCTCTGCTGTTATAGAAAAATATTATGCATCTATTGGAGGCGTTCCTATACAATATACAGCATTCCAGAAAGGACCAGATGGTGTATGGGGAACTGCTGATAATACAATAACCGGCGTTTCTGATCAAAAGGCTCCTGCAGGCACTTTTGGCATTGCGCCCGATTTTGATAAGATATCAAAAGATCAGCTCGACGCTATGGCGCGGGGCGGTCGATAAACTTGTTTCCCAGTCCCTGCGGGGTTCCTTATCAGGAGACCTTGCAGGGACAAAAAGAAAATTAACTATATATATCCACAGGTTTTTAAACCAGTTAGAAGTGCTATTATACCAACCGCAATAGCGACCCATAACCCCCATTTTTCTATTGTAGGATTTTTAGAAATAGTATTGGGTGTTTTTATAGTAGTTATTTGTTTTTGTAAGCTATTATCTTGTGATAAATCCTGATAAATATTTCCGGATGCTAACGTGTTGTTGTAGTTGTTAATAATTTGGGTTGGAGTCAGTTTTTGTATTTGTGAATCCTTAGGTACTATAATAGTATCTACTATTGGTAATCTTAATGGAAAGCTTTCATCAAGAAGGTATACATCATCTAATTTAGGTGTCAATTCAACTTTGAATGGAGCCACGGGATTATCAAACCATCTTTTTATTGTTGGTGGATTGGCGTCAATATACAATTCATTAACCTGACCAAGTTCGTCATCTTTGAAAAAAATAAACCCTCGATCTTTAAGACTCTCCAAAAACAAGACCCCCTCGTCCGTCTCATTCATTGTGTCAGGCGATGTCGGAATGGGTTTTGTAAAATTAGATTTCATGAAACGCTTAACGTTTACTTTTCGTGAATGAGATGTTTCATTTTCTTTTAGGAATTTAAAGAACGTTGTTTCAAGGTACGAAGCAACAATTTCGCTATCTTTCTGAGCAACGCGTTTTTTGCAGTTCCCAAAAACATCAAAATCATCCTCTGTTGATAATTGTACAGGTGCAGTTAATGAAAAATCCCATGCCGAGTTAAGATGAATTAGTTCTTGTTGTAGCAACAGATTCTTGAAATATTCCTGCTTTTTTAAGGTAAAGTTTTTCCATAAAGTAGTCAGCATATTTCTATCTAAAAAATCCCTTTCTCGGGCTTTAATAAACGCTATTGTTTCAAGTACGATTTGTTTATTAGTCATAAAAAGGTTACTGGTTAGGTAGCCTCAAGTTAGGAATAACTTATTATCCAAGCAACAGGTACTGCAGGGTCCCTTATCAGGAGACTCTGCAGGGACAGAAAAAATGCAAGGCAAATTATATTTTTGCAGGAATTCGCAATCCGTCCATTGATCGGTTCGACTTTAGTCCAATTGGGGCTACAGACTCACCTATCTTGTGAATAAGATGGGAAAGAAAAAATTATTTTTGAGAACCTTTGGATGAAAATCTGAACGTTTTTGTATTTTTATAAATGCTATCACCGGACAAAGTTCTACTGCGAATTGTCCTTGGCAATTTTTCCTCCTAAACCATGAAAAACAAAATCGCAATAGTTCTAATATCAGTCATATTTGGATTGGGTTTAACAAATAACTCATTTGCTCAAAGTCAAAAATTTGCATATGAGATTATAATTGATAGAGATGCTTTTTCATCTTTCGGGGGAAAGAACTACATCTCCCTTACAATATTCCTTAATAATTACACTGACGAAACACTTTATTACCAGGGAACGGGATGCTATAACTTACTTTTTAAACTAAAACGCAATTCTTATTTTCATTTAGCAACTGATATATGTAAGAATCCCGTCTACTCGAAAATTGCTTTGCCCGCGCATCGTTCGCAAAAGATGCAAGTTTATTTAACGATGGATAA
>DATHLW010000165.1:0-3953 GCA_035487675.1 Mucilaginibacter sp.
CCAGGATGCCTGCTATCAACAGATCAATACTGTCCTGCTGCCCTACGATGATCTTGCCAAGCGTAGCTTTTATCTGGTTAACCGCGGCGTTCAGTTTGCTCAGGTCGGTTCTTTGTTCAAAAAGTTCGTCTTCCATATCTATCTGGATTGGTTATAAAATTGTTCGATAAGTTGGTTTAACCGGATAAGCTCATGATCGCTTACCTGGTGCTGCACCAGTACATATTTAATATGATTGATAAGCTCCTGTATAAACGAAAGTTCAATGCCCGTTTTTTGTGATAAGCGCTCCATAAATTCTGCATCAAGCGGCGTGGTTTTTAAATAGTATACCGTGCGCAGATGCTCGTAAAAATAAATGATCTTCTTTTGGGCAATATTCATATTGTCTCTTTGCTCATAATATACCTGTCCCACCACATTGGCAAACTCAACGGTCGAGTTTTTCAAAGGCTCAATGATCGGGATAATGCGTTGCCTGCGTTTCATTTCATAAAGCACAAAAACCACCATACCCCAAAGGCTGATATAATAGGCCCACTGCAAATTAGGATTTCCAAAAAATACCCGCATCGGCGATGGGTCTTCCGGAATATCGCCATTCTGATATTCGTCCCAATAAATGCTCTTGTTGGCGGGTAGATAGGACAATATTTTTGAAGCATAATCATCGCCCCGATCACTTAACAAAGCATAATTAGTAAATACCAGCGGATTGGCACACAGGTACAATGTGCCTTTACCATATTTAAAACTTAAAAAAGTGATATTCCCATTTTCGTTTTTGCCCAATACAACGGCATGGGTGGTATCAAAGCTGCGGAAATACTCACTGTTGATGTCTTTGTCGAAACGATAATTGTTTTCCTGTTTTAATTTATTGTTTGTAAAGTTCAGGCCGTCGCTTTTCTTTTTGAACTCCACACCGGTTGTAAGGTTTAACGTATCAGCGAGCTTCCCCTGCCAGTTGAGTGCAGAAATAAGCACAGAATTTCCGGCTCCTATGTACTTCACCATCTCCTTATAATCGTATTTACTCAGGTTGATTGTTTTTGATACGATGAGGTAATTGCTACTGGTGGTAGTTGATTTATGGAACAGGTCGTACAGATTTTGATTGGTATTGTTCACCTTAGCGCCCGGAAAAAAATGCGATAGCTCATTGTGCAGGATGTAAGTGCCAAAAGGTATTTTATCCTGGTAATATAATGTGGGTTGCCAGTTAATAGGCGAAGGCTTATTATACTGAGCCACCAGGTAGACTACAAGCAAAATAGTAGCTACGGATATGTATATCTTAAAATCTCTCATGCTACCTGCTTGTTAAAATGCCTGAAAGAGGAGTCAATAGTTTTATAAACCTGCTGGTCGATCAGGAACTCGCCGTACCAAACATACTCAAATTGCAGGGTAAGCATCCGGAAAGCAGCTTGCTGTTGCTGATTCTTAATTTCATTGATATAAACGTTGTTAGTTTTATCAATCTCCCATTCAATCAGTCCGCTATCGCTCAAATGCTTGAGGCATTTCAGATACAACAGGCGCACACCAAGGCGATAGTTGGCTTTAGCTATGGCATTTTCTATTTCCCCATCAAAGTTGATGACATTGATATCTTCAAAAAACTCCGAGTAGGGTACGGGGGCATTGGTAGCTTTTTTTCTGAAAATGCCTAATATGTTAATGCCCTGTGCTTTAAATATGAAGAATATCAGCGCGCCTACACCAAGTATCAGCAGGAATATTTCTAATACACGGAAGAAGATGGTCCAGAAGGTAATAGTGCCTTTTGACGTTCTGAATTTAAATAAATTGCCAAGCCAGTTCCAAAACCAACGCCAGAAGCGCGTCCACCAGGAGATATCCTGGGTTGCTTCCTTATATTGAAACTCCGGTTTTTTACGATAGGAATCTAATAATGATTTATCAAAATGACGCACATCAATAGCAGAAGAGCTGTCAACTTTTAATACAGCTTTTTCATGCTTTGGCGGCAGCGGTTTTTTTTCACCACCATAACCCGCATTTATGCTGAGGATAAATAATATCAGGTATAAATAAAAGCGCATTCTAATACTCTTCCGTAGTTGTGTTTGGATCAGTTTCGGCAGCTCCAAATTGATTAATACGTTCCATTAAGCCGGTGCCTTCTTTGCTTTCGGTGAGGTTGAAATAGCATAAACCTATAGCCACAACCATTAAGATCTGGAAAACATGAGAAATTTCTTTTAAAATAGTCGTGATTACAAGTGCTGTTATAGACACGGATGTTCCCCTGGTAACATGGAAAAAGAAGCTTCCCACAGTAAATAATGCAGATGGCAGCACCAATATCCCACTTGCAACCGATAGTATGATTGCAACAACTAATAGTACACCAAACGTAGCCCACCAGTTATCTTTTATCAGTTTAAAACTTTGATTAAAAGCATAGCCAAAGCTTGCATTCTCTACTATAATTATAGGAAACACCAATGCCATCACGGGATAAAGGTATATGCCGGGAATGATACAGAAAACAAAACCAAGTATCAATAATATTGTAATTACAATTGAACTGCCTATAATTCTAAAGAAATAGAATTTAAAATACCCCCACATCTCTTCTGTATCAGGTACCCGGTTGTTCTTTTGCCTGTATAATGCCATGAAACATAATACTGTTATCGTAATTGACAGATACTCAAGCAGCAAAAAGAAGAGGTTTAAAAAGTAGTAGGGAGTAAAAACCGAAAATGGATTCCGGCTCTGATTATCAAAGCTATTAGGGTCAAAATTATTGAGGGACTTAACTACATTCAGTTGGTTCACGATATCAGTTGCGGCTGTAGCCAGTAAAAAGAAACCACAGAAAATAAAGAAATACTTTAGCAGAGGTTTGAAGTTTTGCCTGCCAAAAGTGAACGTATCATTTATGATCTCCCCAAAATCACGCGGCTTTGCAAGTTCAATTTTCGAATTCATATAAGGTTTGGTTTTTAAAAAGTTTATTGGGGTAAATAATTACATACCATATTATAAAGCTGATAGATGAAGCTAATATAGTTATACTGAGCCATAGAGGCATTTCGGTGTGGCGTGTAACAAAGCTCTCAAAGAAAGCCGCGATAATGAATAAAGGCACAAGTCCGAGCGCCATTTTCATTCCATCTTTAGCGCCTTTTTTTAGTGAGGCCAGCCTAGTATAAGTTTTTGGGAATAAAAAACTATTACCCAAAACAAGCCCTGCAGCCCCGGCTATAATGATGGAAGATATTTCGATGGTACCATGTATCCAGATAACCAATAAAGATTGCACTCCTAATCCTTTGCTGAAAAAATAATATTCAAACGAGCCAAGCATCAGGCCATTTTGAAGCATAAAAAATACCGAGCCAACGGAGAATATGATACCGCTTACGAAAATCACAAAGGATACAAAGATGTTGTTAGACGCTATTGAAAAGAACATGGTGAACTCTCCCTGGCTTTTGTACACCCCAAACGGATCGCCTTTAGCAATGTTTTCATTAGTCATATCGACATATTCCGGGCCTAAAATAAGACGGAGGAAATTAGGGTCGTACTTTGCAGATAAGATACCCATCAGGCAAAAGATCACAAAGAAAATAAAGGAATACAACAATTGCCTTTGATAAGTTTTGAATAATAAAGGCAGCTCAAATTTCCAATATGTGATGAAGCGGTTACTTTTTTCGGATTTGTTCTTGTAGATAGATTGGTGAAGTTTTGATGCTAACCCGTTTAAATAAGCCGTCGTTTTTGATTTGGGATAAAAGGTTTTGGCGTAGGCCAGGTCGTCAGTTATCTTAATAAAACTTTCGGCAATTTCATCAGGGTCCGTTGTGGACGATTGTTCAAACTGGCTCCACTTCTCGGCATTCTGTTTTACGAATAAAGGTTCACGCATCAGCGGCTTCCGGTTTAATATGGGGTTAAATTAATTACAATAA
>DATHLW010000166.1:0-3547 GCA_035487675.1 Mucilaginibacter sp.
ATCTGAGCAACTTTAATTCTTTTAGCCAGGCTTCTCTTTGCGATTCGTATTGCTTTATTATGTCCTCATCCGGATTTACGATGACCGTACCGGTTTGACCGTCGAGAATGATCATATCTCCATCGCCGATAGTTTGCAAAGATTCACCACAGCCTGCCACTGTGGGAATGCCCCTTGATTTGGCAATAATAGCTGCATGCGATGTTTTACCACCTATTCGTGTAGCGAACCCGCTGACCTTGGTGATATCCATCGATATAGTATCCGATGGCGTCAAATCTTCGGCAATAATGATCGTATCCTTTTCATAACCCTTATTTGCGATTGTATTGGATGGAGTTAGGTTTTTTAAAATACGGTTTCCAATATCCTGCACATCGGCCGCCCTGGCGCTCATATACTCATCATCCATACTCCTGAACATGGCCACAGCATTTCGGATAACTTCGATCACAGCGTCATTCACATTCTTTCGCCCGGTCGTTATTTTTTCAGTAACATCTTCCCTGATCTGTGGGTCGTCCAGGAGCTCAATGTGTGCCTCCAGAATATCCATCCCATCGGTGCCTTGCGACGAATTATAATTGCCAATCATCGCCTTAACTTCGGTTATCGATACTGCTACAGCATTATCGAATTTTTCTATTTCGATCATTACGTCTTCATCGTTCAGCAATACAATCCCTGTAAAAGCAGCTTCCTGTTTTTTGATCACGTGGGCCTTGCCTATGGCAATACCCGAAGAAACGCCTATGCCGTTGATCATCATACAAAAACATGAATTATGCTCCCTGCAAAACCAAGCGCCAGTAAGCCTAACAACAAATAAGTGGTCTTTACATTCTTTTTAACAAAATAGTAAACCAAAAAGGTCAATCCCAGTGGAATCATTGCCGGAACGATCTGATCTAAAACACTCTGTACGGTAACCGATGATGATGACCCACCAATAGATAATGGTGTTTTGATCGACATCAATGTTGCCGGCATAGCGCCAACGACCATCAGTCCTAATATGGCCGCACCTTGTGTCAGTTTATCCATCACATTGCTTTTTGACAGGTTCTGCAGGAATTTCGTTCCGGCATTGTAACCAATAAAAGTCAGGTTATAACGAAGCAGCAAATGCGGCACATTAAATATCAGAAGGAAAAGGATCGGTCCTAGTATGTTGCCCTTCATGGCCAACGAGGTTCCAACTCCTGCAGCGATCACCTTAAAAGTCCCCCAAAATAAAGAGTCGAATACTCCTGCCAGCGGTCCCATCAACCCAAGCTTTACGGAGCTGATAGATTCTTCATCAAAATCCGCATCCTGGCTGTTTTGTTCCTCCATAGCCGCTGTGATACCAATCACCAGTGTTGAGCCATACGGACTCGTATTAAAAAGCTGCAAATGTCTTTTCAATGCAGATGCCATAGCTTCTTTGGTGTGGTATAATTTCTTTAATACAGGTATAATAGTAAATGCGAAACCGGTGTTTTGCCAGGTCTCGAAGTTGAAATTCGCCTCCAGTGTAAGTGACCTGAAGAACAAACTGCGAATAGTGCTTTTACTTAGCTTTTGTCCGGCAGCGGCATTATTGTTCTCCTCAGTGGGTTCATCAAAGTCAAAATCATCATCCGTTGCTGGTTTGGGAGGGGTTTGTGTAACGATGAGCGCAATGATCACTCCCAATCCGCCAATGGCAATAATAGGCAGCTTTAAATAGGCAGCCAGCATAAAACCCAGAAAAAAATAAGGTGCTACCCGCTTGTTGAACATCAGGTTCATCAAGAGCGCAAAACCTAAAGCAGGCAGCATATTCCCGGCAACTTGTAAGCCAGATTGTACCCAGGCGGGGATCAGATCGAGAAATGCCTTTACCGCATTGGTACCTAATTCCAAAGCAATAAAAATGATGATGCCCATTAACAGAGGTTTCAGCAAACCTGACAGGATATGCAATTGCTGTATTTTCCTGTAATCCCCATCCTCAGCATATTGATTAAATTTCTTGTTGAATATTGCCCTGAAAACAAACAATCCGCTGATCACCATTTCTGATAGAATGGAGATCGGCACCGCCAGTGCCAGCGCAATTGCAGGCCCTTTGTGCGACAGGATGGCAAAAGCAGTTCCTAACACGCCGCCTGTAATAATATCCGGGGGAATGGCCGCACCTACTTTGATATTACCCATAAAGATCAATTCCAGCGTGGCACCGATCATCACACCTTGTGTAACATCGCCGAGCACCAACCCTACAAGCGGCCCCAAAACTAATGGCCTGCTCAAAAGTGTAGTACCCAAAAAATCTTCAAAGTGGCCGAAGACGGCAATTGATGTTAGTAACAGGTAGGTGATGAGCACTATATTGGGTTTAAATTAGGGTTTCAATCAATACTTTTTTATCGGTTGGCACTTGTCTCACTTCCAGTTCGATGCCTTTCGCCAGCATTTCTTTTATAACTGCAATATCTTCCTCCGTAACCGCGACTGCTTTTGAAATAAGCTTTGCCCCTTCTTTTGTACGGATACCGCCAAAGTTTACAGACTGTATCTCGTTAACCCCATCTGCTAAAACCGAAGCATCTTTCACTGAGTTAACCAGCACCAGGATCTTTAGCGGTTGGCTGCGCGGGTCATTCAAAAAAGTAACAGTATCAGCTAGCGACTTAATCAGCAATTTTGCTGAAGCAGGTTTTGCCAGGTTGAGTGTCATTTTCATAAATTCATCCTTAGCGACTTTATCATTGGCCACCACCAGGCAATCAGCGCTCACGGCGGGTGTCCACGTGAATGCTACCTGGCCGTGCAGTAAACGGTCGTCAATACGGGTTAGTTTAATCATTATCGTTATTTAGGGTGATCAGTTTATTTACATACACCATTTGCCCTTTGGCATTATTAATGGCATCCTCAATAACTTCTATTACAGGCGTATCCGCATCTGATAGCACAATCTCAATCAGTAAAGGCAAATTAAACCCTGATACGATATGCACATTTTCGCGCAGGGCATTACGCAGAATTATATTATTTACGCTGCCTCCAAGCAGGTCAGTAAATATGATCAGTTCATCAGTATCAGCAATGGTTGACAGCGTATCTTCCAGTTCATCCTCAACAGGTCTGCTATCATCCAGGTAAGCCTGTATCAGGAACACATTGTCCATTTCACCGGCGATAATATACAGAGCAGATTTGGCCCCCTTTGCAAAAGCACCGTGGGTCGCGATCAAAAACTTCCTGGTTTTAGGTTGTTGGTCCATAAAAAAAATTGGTTACAGCTATTTAGGCTAACTGTGTTGAAGCTACACAACAATAATAATCAATTTGATCTTTAAAAGCCAAGGCCCCAGTATTTTTCACCAAATGGCTTTTGCTATTAGGAGCAGGTTTACGATCCGGGCTGCGGGACATCATTCATTATCCGGGCAAGTTGCTCCCAATTTTTTACTTTATCGTTTATACCAAGCATCACAGCAATAAGCGTATAAATATCAGATGGTTTTTTACCATTTTCTTGCAGGTTTCGTATAGATGTTGCCCCCGCAGATTTTGA
>DATHLW010000167.1:0-7192 GCA_035487675.1 Mucilaginibacter sp.
TGACACCCCAAAGAGTAACCTTGTATGGTTCCGAATGACCATTTTGTTTCCTTAGCTCCGCCATTGTACTTTCACCATCCAGGTTAAGGTATTCTACCCACTTGGCCATTTCTTCAACGGTACCACTGCCCACATTGCCTGCGATGTATGGTTCGCAACCTATTAGTTTACAAAGCTCGAGAAACTCATGTGTGCCAAAACTATTATCATCAGTCACATTACCCCAATTGGTATTCACCATTTTTGGGCGCTGTTCGCGCGGACCGATGCCATCCCGCCAATGATATTCATCGGCAAAGCAACCGCCTGGCCAGCGCAAATCGGGTATTTTTATTTTTTTCAGGGCATTTACCACATCCAGGCGTATCCTGTCCTGCTTTTCTACAGGCAAAGATTTGTCCACCCAAAAACCACCATAAATGCCATGCCCCAGATGCTCAGCAAACTGGCCGTAAATAAACCGGCTAACAGTCAATTTGGAATCACTGCTGATATCAGCGCTCGCAGTTTTTTGCGCAGAAGCATTCAGGCACAGCACAGCTAGTGCCAAGGGCATTAATAATTTAGGTTTCATGTTTATAAATGTATGAATGACAATAATACATTTATAAAAACTATTTCACAAGTTTTTTAATATCCAAATCAGAATAATAAATTTTATTCCTGTTTGGTAACCAGCATGTTCTAAATTATACCAATTGTAAAAACCTATTTGAAAGGAAACAAATGTTTATTATATTTGGTATAAGCCATTGTCAAAAACTTGTTACAAAGGAGACTTGTCATGAATGTGATCCATAGAATAGAGAAGTGGGGGGATAGTCATCATCCCCGCGTTTTAGATATCATCCGCATACTTCTAGGAATATTTTTGCTGCTAAAAGGATTAGGCTTTATGGACAATACGGCCATTCTAAAATCGCTTATTGAAAACCAGTCTGATATTACTGTTGCTCCCGGTGTTTTAATGGCACTGGTTTACTATGTAACCTTTGTGCATATGGTAGGCGGAACTTTAATTGCTTTGGGTATTCTCACGCGTTTTTCATCCATCATGCAGATACCGGTGGTATTTGGGGCTGTATTTTTTATCAATATATTGCAGTCACCGTTTAATACCGACCTGGCATCATCTGTAACAGCACTTATATTTCTTGTTGTATTTGCAGTAATCGGTTCGGGCAGGTTGTCGTTGGAAAACTATTTGAAAAGTTGTAACGATTAATCACATATCAAATCTGTCATTGTCGACCATAAATTTAGTACAGCATAAGATGCTAATTGATGCATACGATGCCTGCCGTCAAAACGCATATTAAAGTAATATTTTACTGCACCTGCACCGGTCAAAGTATTTTAAGATAAATTAGTATCTTAATTTTTCTCAAATAATATATCTATGAATACCGGGATCAGGTCTATGATAGGCGAAACATCGTATAAAGCTGCGCGTTTGGTATCCGGCGCAATCGAGTCACATTTTGCATTGCAAATAGCTGCGGCGGCAAAACGTGGCGACGATGGCCTTGCCAGTGAGCCTCAAAAGCATGTGATCGAGGCTATCATAGATACAGCATTCTGGACCAGTCTGAGAAAGGAAGAAGGCCGTTCGCCAAAAATATCACTGGCATTTCTGCCCCCCGAACAATCGGCACAACCCTTGGTATTTGAACGCCGGTTGGCCCTTACCCCCGATATTTTAACTAAACTCGCTCCCGCTGTAGAGCGTTCAGGCATTCATCTGGGTGTTTGGCAGGAAGAGGATGAACTATACATTTGGGGCACTACGAATGATATTCCCGGTTTTTGTTTTGTATTGGAGGTTGTAGAACCGGGATTACTCGTGATCAAGCACAGGCGGGTAGACGGCTTTGGAAAGTTTGTAAACGTAGCCGTATTAAAAGGTGATGAAGTAAAGGTGGTAGATGAACAAAGTATTAACGTACCTGACTGCCCCGCACTGTTATCATCGTTGCTGGGTTTCACATCGCAATCCTCGTGGAACAATCCGGTCAACCTGCATGTACAACTGGCAGTTTCCATGCGGGCGCATGGCCACGGCGGACTATTGCTGATCGTACCTTCGGATAACGATAAATGGCGCGAGTCGATCATTAACCCTATATCTTATGCTGTTTCTCCGTCATTTAACGGCCTTGCTAATATGATGGTACAAAATGTAAATGACCGCAATCTGATGCTCTGGAAGGAAGAGCTTTCAAAAGAGATCGATTGTGTAGCCGGGCTTACTGCTGTTGATGGTGCAACGATCATTAATGACAAGCATGAACTTTTAGCGTTTGGTGCAAAGATCACCCGCCCGCATGGTAGCGAAACAGTTAAGGAAATTATGGTAACCGAACCTATTATTAACAGTGCGGCACAGATAATCCCACCCGGCCAGGATGGCGGAACAAGACATTTTGCTGCTGCCCAGTTTGTTTATGACCAGCGTGATGCTTTTGCTTTGGTGGCCTCACAGGATGGCAGGTTTACCATATTCTCGTGGTCGCCTTGCGATAATATAGTTCATGCGCATAGAGTGGACACCTTGCTGCTTTAATTTACACGATTAAATGATTTGTAGGATTTATCCGGATAATCATAAAAATCCTAAAATCGTGTCAATATTTTTCGGGTATTTGCTGGATAAGCCATTGTGCCAGATCATTAACGGCCTTATCATTTTCATAACCACGCGGGAGCCGGCCATTGGTATATTCATTGTAGACCCATGGATCGCCTACAGCGAGTACAGTACCACGGCCATAACGGCAAATAGCAATAATTACAGCATTTCCGTCTAGTAAAACAGGCTCTGCAGGAAAGCTAAGCGTAAGTGAACAGATATCCTTCATGAATATTTTCTTTGCTGTTACCAGTACCGGGTTGCCCTCATCAACCATTAATGTACCATCTTTAAAATGCTGATCATCTTTCACATGATTGCGCAGATCGTCATTAAAATGAATGCCAAACCGCTCTGCAAGCATATTGAAATGCTTTAACTCAACATTGGCACTATCATTCGCCATTAACAATAATACACCTCCCTGCTTTACCCAACTGCGAATTACTTCAATACTTTCTGCATTAATGTATTTGGGATTGGGGCTTTCCTTTTTAGTATCAGGGTCAACAATGATATAAACATCAGCGGAGCCCAAAACATCCGGGTCAGGAGCACGATATAGCGTATATATGCCTGTTGCACCGGCATTTTTAAAGGCTTCTTTAAAAATTGAAAACCCGTCATTGTCTACCTCATTCCATTTGTAATGGTAGGATATTATTTGACCGGTAACATCCTTTTTATGCTCATCATTAAAATAGGAATCGAGGAGTACTTGTTTCCGCTGGGCGACTGCTGTACCTGCACTCAACGTCAGTAGCACGAATAAAATCAATTGAAGTATCTTTTTCATGACTCAGTTATGGAATGCACAAGCAATTTATTCAAAGATTATTGATTTTTAACTATTTTGAGCCGATTTATGATACGGTATAAGTTTCTGCTCATCTTAGTAGTCCCTTTAACATTTTTTTCTTGCAAAAGGTTCACACGTCCGGGCCTGCCATTCGAGGATGTAAAAGGCACTCATTTTACCGAAGTGCGCCGTATTTATACCAACGGATTAAAATTTGACAAGCAAGGCTATCAACTGGAGCCATCATGGAAATTATACTTTATATCGGATGATTCGGTAAACGTCTACAGTCCGAAGATGAAAAGGTATTATGGCTTTCACGTTTATTTCGATCATGATTCAGTATTCAATATGGTGGATGCCTGGTTCAAAGTAAAAAAGATCGCTGCTGATAGTTTAATATTACAGGCATTAAGGGTAGAGAATAAGATCATTAAAGATGATGACGATGGCTCAAAGGTATACCTGACATTTTATTCTGACAGGTTCATCAAATCCCATGATAACAGGAAGATCATGGCAATGGCATTGCCGGGTAGAAAAGATACAACGTTTATCAAAGCAAGGTCTGAATTAGTAAATGCCAAACCCGACAGCACATTTGCTGCCCGTGAGCCTGTAGTTTTTAAAAGCAAATCGTCACTGATAAAAGTTGAAAAGGTAAAAAATGAATCGACGCCCATAAATGAAGTCGACGCAGCTGATGATTACCTTGCTCCTGAGTATAATATTACCATCCATAAAGCTTATGAAGGTTTTAGTTACATCATGTATGTCAATGTAGATGATAAGGGAAAAATGACTTTCCGTAATTCAGCGGTCCCGCTTATGTCTAACTTCAAAGCTTCGTATGAACAAGTTATGCGTGGCATTGTAGACGGCTATTTAACACGTTATCTTGATGTTACCCCGGGTAAAACATTGGGAATACCACATAACACCAGCGTACTTCTAAATGTTAATGGCAAGATAGAATAGTATTAATTGGTCGCCTCCAGCATCGGGAACTTACGCACGTGGCCTTCCTTTCTGTTGATCAGGTCCAGGATGATCTCTTTCGTTACCGGTTTTAACATAAATGCCTTTACAAACCAATATTTACGGGCACGTTCTACATCAGAAGGAAATTTGCATGCCGATAAAATATATACCTCCAGTGGTTTTGGGAAAGTAGGATATAACCATTTTATCCTGTTAAGGAAATCCCATACGTTCACGCCCGGGTTATGTATATCCAGCAGGATAATATCAGGCATTGTTTCTGCACTTAAACTGCGCTGCGATAGCAGGCTCAATACGCCTATGCAACTGTCGGTACATTTTACTTCGCACGATGTACCGTAACGCGATAAAACCTTTTTCAGAATAAACTGGTCTAACTCGCAGTTTTCGATATAAGTAAGTTTGCTCATAATGATGTGTGTTAATGTATATCCAAATGTATATACCCACCCATTTTTATAAGGCAGTGTTACTACGGGATTGAATACGTAATACTACGGATTTACCATTTACACTTTCCACGTGGTTAATTGCGCATTTACGTAATCATAAGTGCACCATCCTGCTGATTTTTGATAAATTTGCCGCCTTATAACACTCATCATGCAGGTTAAAAAAGCTGTTTTATATTTTGCTATACTATCATCATTACTTTATTCGTGCAGCCGTAAAAAGGTAATTGAAGGGTCTATCACCTACAATCTTGAGTACCAGCTGCCTGATAGCATGCATCAATATTTGCTTTATCTCCCCAAAACCGCTAAGGTTTATTTCAAGGGCGATTCGGCGGTAAGCATACAGCAAATGAATGATGAATCGACTACGATCATCACCTGCAAGCCTACGGACTTTATGCGTGTTTTACTCGCCTCACGGGATAGAAAGTATATGATCGATTATAGCAAAGCCGACCAGGATGAAGAATCGCCTGCAAAGCTTGGATATAGTTATGCAATTGGTATTGATACGCAAACCATTGCGCATTACAAGGCATTAAAGTATACATTAACCAATAAAGTAACAGGCGAAACGGACGAAGCCTGGTTTACAAAAGATATTTCACTTATTCCCAACTCGCTTACTATGGCTTTTGATACCACCAAAGGTTTCCCCTTATCATTTACCACCAATAATAATGGAATGGTGACCAAAACCACAGTAAAAGAGATCAAATTTGAACCTGTGCCAGCGGGCATGTTTTCTACACCATCAGGTTATGAAAAGATGACGCCTAAACAATTACGGGAGATGCCAGTAGAGAATTAGCCCGGTTAATTTCGGGGACCGAAGCACATTCAAATTAAAAGCATAGGTGCTAATATCTGCGCCTTTGCGAAATTATAGACATCATAACTCCCACAACAACACCAATGGCTACACCTGTACCAACGTTGTTCATCACAACACCTATTCCGGCCCCAATGGCAATACCCAGGGGCAGAAGATAAAGTGGACGCCTTCTCATTAGTGTAAATATATGGTATTTAATAAATAAGTCTTAGGCCGTAAACCTATTCATGTTTTCTGCACCAAACTCGCGCATAAAGGTTTTGCGGTAATTGAGCGGGCTTTGGTGCATTTTGTGTTTGAACATTTTATAGAAATGCGATACATCCCCAAAACCGCTGTCAAATGAGATTTGTGATATAGGCTTATCCGTTTGCACCAGTTGTTGGGTGGCATAATTGAGCCGGTACTCTATCACGGTTTCCATAAAGGTTTTCCGGGTGATTTTTTTAAAGTATTTGCAGAACGCGTTCGGCGTCATGTGGGCGATATATGAGGCCTGATCAAGCGAAATATCCCCTCTGAAGTTCTCTACCAGGTAAGCAAATACCGGGTTAATGCGTTCCTGCTCAGCGCGGGATTGTTCGGCTACACTTCTTTGCTGATCCAGTAACTTATATTCATTTGAAACCGACAGCCTTTGTAATATCTCAAGCAGTCCGATCAGCATTTTGAAATTACTTTTTTCAGCTGATAAATGCATCAAAGCACGGTCTATGGTGTTGCGGGTAACTCCGTTAAAACAAATGCCGCTCGCGCTTACCTGGAGTATTTTTTTTATTCCAAGTAGTTCATCTTTATCTAAAAAATCGTCACCTAAAAAATTACCGCTAAACTGGACAACTATTGCACAAGCGTCCTCATGGTCGGTTCCATCGGCTTCCAGTTTCCAGCAATGCGGCAGGCAGGCGCCAAGCAACACCAGGTCGCCGCTGGAAAAGTTTTCCATGTGACTGCCCACATATCGTTTACCATGCCCGCGTGCGATGTAAGTGAGTTCGTATTCTTCGTGAAAATGATAAGGGGCATCAAAGGCTGATTTTCCAAAGGTCCGGATCAGGAAAGAATGCCCGCTGGAAGGCTGTAGTATTTCGTAAGAAGCTTTTATCATAGGTTATTTTGGCTTAATAGATGCGCGAATGCAATATAATGACAATATACACCATATTTCAACCATTTATGACATTTTTTTTGATGGTTTGCCGAATTATATTTGATCATCAACCCAAAGCCAATGAGCACAATTTCTCAATTACCTGAACTGAATGATTTTAAAGCTGTCAGGCGGGAAAATATCGATGAGTTTCAGGGGAAAGGTCATACGCTGATAAAACAGGTATTATCGGCTGATGAAATAGCAATTTACCGTCCCATTATAGTAAATGCTGCCCAAAAGTATAATACCGAAAAACGCAAAATGGAGGAAAGGGATACATATGGGAAGGCCTTTTTGCAGATCATGAACTTATGGAGAT
>DATHLW010000168.1:0-9298 GCA_035487675.1 Mucilaginibacter sp.
GTATTAGCTCTGTTGGGTTTCTTCCGAAGTAGTATTTATCTAAAAAACCATCCATTTCGGCCGTTACCGATGCTCTGTAGTTTTGAAAAGCTACGTATTTACCAAGCAAGCCGTTGTCATTACCCAAGCCATTTGGGAAACGTTTTGAGGTAGAATTTAATAATACCAGGTTACTATTTAGAGCCGATGCATTTAGGAAAATGATCCTTGCCTTATATTCTATTAATTCTTTAGTGTTGGTGTCGATCACCCTCACGCCTGTTGCTTTGCCCAGTTTCTCATCATAAATAATAGAATGCACCACAGAGAATGGCCTTATGGTAAGATTCCCTGTCTTTTTTGCCCAGGGAAGGGTACAACTGTTCGAGCTAAAATAGCCCCCAAACGGGCAACCTCGCATACACATATTGCGTGCCTGGCATTTTACCCGCCCCTGGTCTATATGTATCTGGTTAGGCTTAGTCAAATGCGCCCAGCGGGCATGCACCAGGTGACGATCCTTATAATTTTCGCTTATTTTTTTGCTGATCACTTCCTGCACACAGTTCATCTCGAATGGTGGAAGAAACTCACCATCGGGCATAGATTCGATCCCATCCTTATTGCCGCACACGCCGATAAATTGTTCAACATGAGAGTACCAGGGCGCTACATCATCATAGCTTATAGGCCAGGCGATTCCGTAACCAAATTTTTCAGGATTGGTAAATTCAAACTGGCTCCAGCGCTGGCAGGCACGTCCCCAGGTAAGCGATTTACCACCAACCTGGTAACCACGTATCCAATCGAAAGGTTTTTCCTGTATATAGGGATGATCTTTATCCTTTACAAAAAAGTGTACGTTATCTTCGCCATAACCAGCCGCCTTGCTGATCAGCGGATTCTCTTTCAGGAACTCAGTCGTCATCCGCAGGCGGTGCTTAAACTGCCAGGGCGGAGTGGTTGCCGTAGGATAATCTTTGATATGTTCCACATTACGGCCGCGTTCCAGTACAAGTGTTTTCAACCCCTTCTCGCATAGCTCCTTTGCCGCCCATCCTCCACTGATACCAGAGCCTATGACGATGGCATCGTAAGTGGTTTTGATTTCCGGGGCTTTGGTATTTGTTGAGTCCATCAGGTTAAAATTGGCAAGCGAATGTAGTATTTTAAACTAATTTCGCTCCAATTTTTATAAAAGCAAAGAATATTTAAGTATAATCTTTACCTGACAATTTTTTGTAAATTTGTGAATATGGAGACGTTAATAATCAATATTCCTGATAAGAAAAGCGCTTTGGTGAAACAGATACTTTTAGGGCTTGGGGTAACGATAAAATCTGAGAACGGGGATAAAATGAAGCCGTCAGATTATGCTAAATCTATCCAG
Source organism: Mucilaginibacter sp. (assembly GCA_035487675.1). GTDB lineage: Bacteria > Bacteroidota > Bacteroidia > Sphingobacteriales > Sphingobacteriaceae > Mucilaginibacter. Next base: position 1,370 of record DATHLW010000168.1, read on the forward strand.
ATGAGCAAAAAAGACGTGCAAAAGATGCTAAAAGATATTTCAGAAAGCCGTAATGAATGGGAAAGAGATATCTGATGGACTCCAACGTCTTGATTGAATTTGTTGGCAACCTTCTCCCGAAAGAAGCACATAAATTGATTGTTAACATAATAGATAACGATTTCAATCTTTCATTTATTAATAAAATAGAAGTGCTGGGGCATAAACTTGCTGATGACTCATGGCTGAAGTTTATTAATCAGGCTACAATTATAGCGGCTAATGATGATATAATTGAACAAACCATTCTCATCAGGAAAACGAATAAAATAAAATTGCCTGATGCATTAATTGCTGCAACAGCGTTGGTTAATGATCTGATATTGCTCACAAGAAATAGCAGTGATTTTAAAAGTATCGAAAACCTGAAATTGGAAAACCCATGGTTATGGGAAGCTTAATAAATTATCGCATGAACAAAGCCCTATTAAGTTTAATATTTGTCCTGGTACTGGGACAAATTGTATGCAGCCAGCAAGTAAAATATGGCGATAATCCCGCCGCCGGGAAGTACTACGATGTACGCGGTATAAAAATGTATGCCGAAGTTTACGGCACTGGCAAGCCTTTATTGCTGATACACGGTAATGGCGGGAGCATCAATGCTTTTGAACAAAACATCCCTTATTTCTCCAAAAAATATAAAGTGATCGCGGTAGACAGCAGGGCACATGGGAAAACTATTGATACTAAAGATTCACTAAGCTTTGAGATGATGGCGGATGATTTTGCTGCCTTGCTGGACAAGATGCATATCGATTCGGCCTATGTGATCGGGTGGAGCGATGGAGGTATCAATGCTTTGTTGCTGGCGATGCGTCACCCGGATAAAGTGATCAAGCTGGCATCAACGGGGGCTAACCTTACGCCTGATTCGCTGGGTATTATTCCATCAGAATGGAATAATATGGTAAAACAATATCAAAGGGATAAAGACAAACCACGAACCACTAATAAAGAAAAAAACGACTGGAAAATATTTATGCTGGATTATGTGCAGCCAAATGTTCCGTTTAGCGCACTAAGGGCTATCAAATGTCCCTCATTGATCATTTGCGGCGACCATGATGTGATCCCCATAGAACATACCGTTAAAATTTACCAGGGAATTAAACAAGCTTATTTATGGGTGGTACCTAATTCCGGGCACCCTACTTTACAGCAGCACCGGGATGAATTTAATATGGTAGTGAATGATTTTTTTGAAAAGCCCTACCATAAATTTTAGGCGAAAAAAAGTAAAAGCCCGATTACCAATCACTGATTAACTGATCACTAAACCCCTATATATTCCCTTTCTTCATTTCCTCAACAGCATGATTAGCTGCCCGCGCCGCAAAAGCCATGTAAAGGATAGATGGGCTCTGATTTCCGGTGCTCGTCATGCAGGCGCCATCAGTTACATATACATTATTACATAAGTGCATCTGGTTCCATTTGTTTAACAACGATGTTTTGGGATCGTGACCCATGCGGCAACTGCCCATTTCGTGGATATCCAGTCCCGGTGCCTGGTGAGTGTCATATTTGGTAATATCTTTCACACCAGCTACTTCCAGCATTTCGGCACTTTGATCTAAAAAATCTTTTACCATCTTTTCATCATTATCATCATAACCTACGGAGGTGATCAGTTGCGGGATACCCCATGGATCTTTCTGATCCTTACTCAAGCGAACATGGTTACTTTCTTTAGGTAAGGTTTCACCCTGCATATACATGCCGGCATGCCATGGACCGGGTTCGGACAACGAAGCTTTCAGATCAGCACCCACACCTTCGTTCCACCATTGCCTACCACGGTTCGAATAAACGAAGGTCAAAAAGCCGCCAATATAGTCGGTATCCTGTTTGTGCAGGTTGCGGTAGTTGGCGATGATGGGGTTGGTCGGATTACGTCCATAATAATATCTGTCTTCAAAGCCTTCATAGCGGCCATGCACACTTGCACGGTAATTCTGAAATGCAATGAATTTACCTAACAGTCCACTGTCGTTCCCCAGTCCATTGGGGAAACGTGAAGACGTAGAATTAAGCAATATCAAATTGGTATTCAAGCAAGCCGCATTCATGAAGATCACTTTGGCGTAATATTCAACCGCTTCTTTGGTATTGGTATCAATAACGCGCACGCCGGTAGCTTTGCCTTTCTGTTCATCATATATGACAGAATGTACTACCGAAAACGGCCTGATGGTTAAATTTCCGGTCTTTTTAGCCCAGGGTAATGTGGATGAGACGGAACTAAAGTACCCCCCGAAAGGACATCCACGCGTACAAAGGTCGCGGGCCTGGCATTGGCCACGGCCCTGCTGTAAATGGATAGGCTCAGGTTTGGTCAAATGCGCCCATCGGGTTTTTACCATAAAGCGGTCTTTATAATGGGCCTTTATTTTTTTCTGAATTTCCTCTTCCACACAGCTCATCTCAAAAGGCGGCAGATAATCGCCGTCAGGCAGGGCTTCGAGACCGTCCTTATCGCCGCATATACCAGAGAATTTTTCTACATGCGAATACCAGGGTGCAATGTCTTCGTAACGTATGGGCCAATCAACGGCGTAACCATAGCGCTGCGGCGCCGAAAATTCAAAGTTGCTCCAGCGTTGGCAGGCACGGCCCCACATGATAGATTTACCTCCTACCTGGTAACCCCGTATCCAATCGAAAGGTTTCTCCTGGATATACGGATGCTCTTTGTCTTTCACAAAAAAATGATGAGTATCCTCGCCATAAGCATAGCATTTACTGATCACAGGGTTATCTTTTACAACCTGTAGAGGTTCTTCCATACGGTGTGGAAACTCCCAAGGGCCCTTTGTTGCAGTAGGATAATCTTTGATATGCTCAATATTCCTGCCCCGTTCCAGAACCAGAGTCTTTACCCCAAGGTCGCAAAGTTCTTTGGCGGCCCAGCCACCACTGATACCCGAACCTATTACTATAGCGTCATAAGTGTGCTGGTCAGTTCCTTTACTCATAGTCAGTCATCATTATTTAATTTCGAACAAAACCAGGTTAATTTCTTTTTTGCTGGTTGTGGTCAGGTAAAAAGAAATGCCTGGCTCTATATATGTTTCTTTGCCTGCCTTTATATTGATCGATCTGTGATTTTTTGTGTCGTGGAGGATGATATCATCCCCTGCTACCAGCCCGGCAACCATTGGGCCGCGGTTCGTCATGGTCTGTTTATTTATCGAAGAATCGGTCAGGTGATAGGCAATTGCTTTATCGTTGTCAAACAAAATGGTAAATGGCAATGGCTTACGGCCGGAATTAGGCTCATATATAGAAAGAAGTTCGATGTCTGTAACGTGGTAGGGCACTGTGTCCCAATTGCTTACTTTATGGATCACGGTATCTTTTGCAAAATCGCGGTAAAAGACGCTGCCTGCTACGCTTTGACTTTTTACCCAGCCCTGTCCTTTTATTTGCTGGGCCGTGATCGTGTTAGTGAACAGCAAAATAACAGAAGGTGTGGAATGAATATGCTGCAAGGTCGTGTCGTGGGGCGGGATATTCACATCCAGTATCCTGAAATATTTATTTTCAAGAACGTTCTTATGCCTTGGTTCCTTGCGTACCTGCACCTGGGCCTGAACGCCGAACGAGGCCATTAACAGGATCGATAGAAAAAATGATCTGTATTTCATTTTTCTGATTTTCAATTATCATTATCACAATAAAAACATTGCACATCCCGATGCAGCCATAGGAAAGAGGCCGGTAGTTGGGTGCTTATTTTTTGTTCCATTAACTTCCGCATAATGGCGTTCTTATGTGTGCCGTTCACAAGCAGGATTATTTTTTTCGACTGTAAAATATCCGTCATGCCGAGTGTCATGCCGTATTTGATATGCTCACCGGTACCTTTTATCATGGTATGTTCAAGTGAGGTTGTACTTAGTGGAGCCATATGGGCGCGGGGCTGTAAAGCTTCTGCGGGCTCGTTAAAAGCGACATGTCCATTTTTACCCAGGCCTAAAATGCACAGGTCTATCGGCCCGTGCTCATCCAGGTAATTAGTTACCCTATTAAGTTCTTCTTCAGGCTCTTTAGTTTTGCCATCAAAAGCAATATATCTTTTGTCAGAAATTTTAAGTGGCTTTAACAAGTTTTGATGAAGATATTTTTCGCATGAGCCTTCATCATCAATACCAAGTCCATACCATTCATCCAGTTTGATGAATTTTAGGGCAGTAGTATTAAGAGCTTTTTGTTTGTCGATCAACTTTTTATAAACCCCGGTAGGCGAATTGCCCGTAGCTGCACATATCAGTGACTTCGGGTTCTGTTGCAGTTCGTGAATAATAAGCGCTGAAGCCAACTCGTTCAATTCAGCAAGAGTGTTGCACGGTGTAATTAGCATAAGAAAAAAGAAATGTATAATTGGCGGTTATTACCCAAATATAGAACTTCCTTTTAAGAATATACTTAAAATTATTGGCTAAAAAATCCGCTATTTCACAAACCTCTCCATCAGGTCAGGAGCATTAGTGGGCATCTTAATTTTATAACGGTATATCCCGTTAAAAGAGTCTTCTTCCTTTAAAAATTCGTGACTCTTTTTACTGATCCAGTAGGTTTCAGAATACTTGTTGCCTTTATAATCACCTTCGGTAGTTAACTTCCAGCAGTCCACTTTCTCGTTATTCATGGTTTGGATCACTTCGCTACCAATAACTTTATAATTTACATAAGCGGGTGGGTCTAATCCAGCATCGTAAAAATTAATGACAAAGGTTTTTCCCTCAGCCAACGGCAACATTTCAAACGTCTCTATGTCCAGGTTCCAGTTAAAGTTGGGTAACTTAAAATCAAGAGAGAAACTTTTCTGAAGGTTTTGAGTAACGCTGTCTGCCCCGGTAATTTTATCGGCCCCCCAATTATAGGCTTTGGTTTTTGTTCCGATAGTTTCCGAGTGATAAATGGGCGTAAAATCCACGGCTTTATTGATGGAATAAACGTAACGGTAACTCGTCGTATCATTGCCAAACCAATGCTGGGTAATGGTGAAAACTTTCTCTCCGTTCCTATCCTTTAATTGTATATCCCTTAGCCAAAGCGAAAATCTAAGCGTCGTTTTCTTTTTTGGATCCTGGAAATAAACCAGATATTGATTTAAACCAGGTTTCAAAACAGAGGCATTCAGACGTTTATCTTGTAAGCGGATGGTATCTATTTGGCCATGGGCCGAAAAGTTCATTGTGCAGTATAGCACCACTAATAAGATTAAATAGCGGTTAGATATCTTCATAAATTTTTATACAATGTAAATAGGGGTAAGAGGATGTTTTTTGCTGGCTTGTTTTTCGTAATAATAGATCAACAACAATAGCGAGAGGTTGGTCAGCTGAATAAAAGCTTCATACGAATCTGAAAAAGGATCGTGATTGTGCAGGTGGGTGTAAACCGCACCCAGCATAACGATGATCAGTCCAAAAGTGGCTAATGGGCCGGTCTTCAATTTAGAATGAAAGAGGATACCGATAGCGCCTAATGGTTCTGCGCCCATAATGAGATACAGGAACCATATAGCGTAGCAAGACTGTTTAAAAAACACAGGCATATAAGGCATATTGAGTGATTTACCCAGGGTTACTACCATAAATGTATTGGCGATGGCAATGGAAACAGCACGTAATGTTTTGCGAATGATCCTTTGCAAAGCCGCATTCTCGGCCTGTTCAGTTAATTGCTGAAAATTTAATGCGATGTAAGCTGCCAGGTATCCAAGCGTTCCATACATGATCAGGTCTATGATCTGCAAAAATGTGCCGAGTACCTTTTGCAGATCGGCATCATTAATACCGATAAAAAGGTGTATCCAGGTATAGATAACCGCTACCCAGGCAATAAAAATATAGATGCCAGCAATCCGTATAACCGTTTTGGTATCAACCTCTTTTATGAAGTTGAGCAGGCCGCCCAACAGCAATGTCCCGGTATAAATCATAATGTCCATGGTTTCTAATTTTGTGCATCCGGTATATTGACCGGGATCATCAAAATACCCGGTGCTTTATCTTGTGAATAAAAAAGCATTTTTCCGTCAGGTGATACATATGGATCGTTATTACCTTTGCCGTTGTTAACTTCCGGGCCTAATTTTTCTCCCTGGGACCAATCATTGCCTTTACGGTAACTAATGTAGAGATTGCCGTTACTCACAAATATGATATAGCGTTCATCCGGAGCAATAAATGGGTCGAATATAGCGCTATTTCCGTTTAAAGAAAGAAGCTTTGGTTTGTCGTAATGATCGCCCAGCCATTTGACATAATAACCGCCCATTCCTTTATAGCCATCGCGCCCGCGTGAACAGAAGCAAATAGTTCCCATACTGCTAACCGAAGGGCCATAGTCATTATGCCCGGCTAAATTAACCGGCGCATCCAGGTGCTTTGGTTCAGTCCATTTGTCTCCCGAAATGCGGTCTACATACCAAAGGTGATGGTTTTTTTGAGGTTTGCTTTGGTCGGCTGCAGTATCAACAGGCCGGTTTGAAACAAATATCAACCGCTTACCATCGGGCCGGAGTGCAGGGTCCCAATCCTTCCAATGCCCGGAAAATGGGGCAACAGTTGGTTTGGTCCATTTGCCGTTGATCTTTTTTGAAAAGCAGATCGTGGTACCGTCTGCCAGGTAAACGGTTTTCTCATCCGGCATAAAGGCTGATACTGACTCATTATTTGGCGAAGCCACACCCTTCTGGGTAAATACCATCGGTTTTGAGCCGGGGGTAACGATGTTCTGGGAGGACGCAGCCAGGCTTGTGCAACTTATAATGATTAAACTTAGAATGAGTTTTTTTGATATTTTAATTGTAAAATGCATAAGATGGATGTTGAATTTCTAAATACCAGATATAAATAATTGACCAGTCGCTCACTCAGGAGCGCCGGTCAATAAAGGAGAGATTTAGTTGATATCCTTGCCTTCCTGAAGGGTTTTGATAAATTTATCTGTTATGTCCTGGTTAGGCTTATCCGTCGCCTGCATTCTGGCTTTTTGAGCAAAGGTCAACGCTTTTTTATAGTCGCCAATGGCAGAATACCCTCTCGCCATGCCTGCATTGGCCAGGAACTCATTCGGGTGCTTATCGTAATTAATTTTAAATACCTCAAATGCTTCCTTTCCTTTTTTATGACGGGTCAGGTTCCTTGCATAAAAATATAATTCATTGAGGTTACCAAATGGGAAAGCTTTCTTCATAACCTCTGCTGCTTCTGTAGTACGTCCAAGGCTGTCCAAAACAGCTGCTTTTGTGCTCCAGGCAGTGAAGCTCTTATCTCCGCCAAAATTTACACTGGTAGCTGTATCGGTCCACATTAAAGCTTCATCTAAATTAGTTTTGTTTTGTGCGCAGTATTGTGCGGCCTGGTTCCAGGCTTCCCAGTTAAAGCCTTTTTCACTCCTCAATTCCTTATGGAAAGATGCAAGTTGTGTACCCACCACATCTACATCGACCTTAAATGGGATCACCATTTTTTCCCATTGCAAAGCAACTACCGCGCTTGATGGGGTCTGATCGATAAACTCATATTTTAGCCATTCAACGCTTTTGTCTGCGGGTAGCAGTTTTACTTTTACGCGCAACACATCTTCATTGGGTTGGTAAAAAAAGCTACCCCATGATCCCGAGTTTTTTGAGAATATCAGTGTACATTCATTCGGATCATAGGCAATAAAGAACCCATATTTACCGGCTGCTAAAGGTTGACCTTCTATCTTGACATCCGTCGAAAATTCAATGATGGTGTTCTCATTAGCACCGGCACGCCATGGGGCCGATTTTGAGGTGCCAAACCCCTGGTCGACATAACCAACAGGCACCAACCCGCCCCAGATGTGCCCGTCGCGTTTTTTTACAGCAGGGCGGCTGTAACTGAT
>DATHLW010000169.1:0-3553 GCA_035487675.1 Mucilaginibacter sp.
TTGACTGACGATTTATAAACCAGCTGTTACTGGCATTTTTAGGATCTTCTGCAATGGCAAATGCATTCAGTAAAGTTTTAAGCGCTTCAGCATATCGTCCTTTAGCCGTTAATTGATAACCTATGCTGGCAAGGGACCTGGCTACCAGGAGTTTCTTATTATTCTTTTGGGCCAGCAATAATACCTGGTTCTGATAATAAAGTGCGCTATCCCTATTTGTTTCTTCAAAATAATTATAAGCCTCAACTCTTGCCGCATACCGTAACGAGTCATTTGTTGCATTTTTCAATGCTGTCAATGTACTATCGGGCAAATGCTGCTGTCCGTTTGCTAATGCAGGTATCAACAACAGCAATATTATTTTTATGCAGGCTCTCATATGATCACGATTGATTGGCAGGCAGCTTAACAATAAACTCCGATCCTTCCCCCTCTTTGCTAATGATATCCAAAGTGCCGTTATGGCCTTTTACCAATATATCATAACTCAAACTTAACCCCAATCCCGTTCCCTCACCTGTTGGCTTGGTAGTAAAAAACGGTTGCAGTATCTTTTCTTTTATCGCATCGGATATACCCACGCCATTATCTTTTATACTGATGACTATTTGCCCATTGGCGGATGAGGTGCTTACCGATACTTCCGGCTTATAATCCCCACCCGCTGTTTTCGCCTTTTGGGTTACTGCATAAAAAGCATTGTTGAACAGGTTGAGCAATACCCGGCCCATGTCCTGAGGTATTACATTTGCTTTGGGTAGTTTCTCATCGAAATGAGTAACCAGTTCAGCATTAAAAGACTTGTCCTTTGCGCGCAATCCATGATAGGACAAGCGCATATATTCATCGGCAAGAATATTAATATTGGTAGGTTCCTTCGTTCCGCTGCCTGTTTTGCTATGCTGCAGCATGCCCTTCACAATGGCGTCCGCACGTTTGCCGTGGTGACTTATCTTGTCTTCGTTTTGTTGTATGTTACCGGCAATGGTCAGAGCTTCTTTCACATTACCCCCTTTTAGTTCTGCTCTCATATCATCGATCATCTCCTTGTTCAACTCCGCGAAGTTATTGACGAAGTTGAGCGGGTTCTGAATCTCATGGGCAATGCCTGCCGTCAGCTCGCCTAAGGAGGCCATCTTTTCCGACTGGATCAACTGCGTTTGGGTCGATTTTAATTCCGACAGGGTATGTTCAACTTTCGCTTTTTGAAAGTCGATCTCCTCCTTTTGTTTATGCAGCAGGTTGTAGGCTTTTGTTCTGGCCTTGTTTGCGCGCCAGAAAATAAAAGCCAGCACCACGAGTATTACCATCCCCGCGATCAATACATACATCCGGATATTGTTGCGCACCTGGATGCGTGCGGCTTCAATATCGCGCTGTCTTTGTTTTTCATCAAAATCTAATGATAACAACTGTTTTACTTTATCCTGGCTGAAAAGGCTGTCTTTTGTGGCTATGGCGAGCTTTAAATATTTATAAGCCTGCGGTAAATTATGGTATTGTTCGTAGTAGCCATACAATACGTTTTCGGCATTATAAACGTCCTGCAAATACCTTTGTGCTGCGGCAGCGTCCAATGCCTTTTGCGCATAATATTCGGCTGAATCCTGCTGTTTATATTTGTGATATAAGTTGGCCATACTGAGGTAGGTAACGCTTAGCATTTCAGCATCTTCAATAGTTACGGAATAAGGAATTGAATGCCTGAAAAATTGAATGGCGGCAGCTTTATGCCCCCTGGCGACCTCGACTTCGCCTAAATCACGCTCAACATTCCCCAGCATGTCAATGAAGTTATTTTTCTTTGAATCCTCATAACTGAGTTGCAGATAATGGTCGGCTGAATCAATTTGGCGGGTGTACAGAAAAACTTCGCTGATATTTAATAAAAGTATAGCTTTTTGTTCTTTTTGACTATGGCTCGCCCGCTTATGTGTTTGTAAATACGCATTCCATTTCTTTAATCCTGTTTGCAGGTAAGGGAGTGCCTTTAAATATTCTTGTTTTTGCGTATAACCACTGCCTATATTACTATATTCAGTAACTACCCCTGGTACATAATTTATGCTTTCATCAAGCTTCATTGCCTTAAAATAGAACGAAAAACCTTTAACGTAATCGCCCAAAGTGATATAGGAGTTGGCCATATTATTCACTGCGCTGGCCTGGTCCCTTACCCGCTTAAATTTTACGGCGAGCCCGTAATACTCCTGTGCAAAAAGAAGCGACGAATCGGGTTTGGAAACAAAATAGTTACGGGCCAGCTCCCGTAATATATTTAACCTTACGGTATCAGGTTCAGTAGCTTTGCTTAGGGCAACCCTTAAGGTATCTATCTTTTTGCTCTGCGCGTTGGCTGTATAAAGGGTTAAAAGCAGCAGGGCTAAGGTGAGGGAAAGTATCTTTTTCATTTGTGATTAGTAATGGTATGCTAATATACTAATTTACAATCCCTTAAATAGTGCTATTTGTAGCGGTAAGTTCTTTTGAATGCGGAAGTCGGAATGCCGAGTGCGGAATTGTTTTATTGTTGGATTGCTTGTAATTTGATTGGTTATTCCAATGACTATTGACTATTGACTATTGACTATTGACTATCGACTATCGACCATGGACTATTTGACCACTCACCATTGACTAATGACCAATGACTATTCCCCGTCCATATGATATTGCTGCTGCAGAGTATGGATCAGGTTTATGGCGTGCTTTTCTGTTTCCTGTAATCGTGTGATATAAAACGATACAACCCCTCCGTATACGAACTCTTTATTGCTGAATTCCTTCAGCGTAAGCTTATCATTATTTAACAATTTTGCGCTATGATAATCGCTCTTCCTCCAGCGCACCAATTTTCCGTTAACCAACTTCACTACCATATCAAATTTATTAAAATCCAATATGCGCATGCCAAATTCATTGGCTTCGTTAAGGTAGCGTTCGTAGTAGGCCTGTTGATTCTCCAGCTTCTTTAGCTCGTCGTCATAAGATATAATGCTATCCACAGCGGCCCTGTTCCTGATCAACCGCATGCCGCCGGAATTTTTAAGTTGGGTAAGCGTGCGTTCAGCCGGGCTCACAAAATCGGGGTGAACTATACTATACCTGAAATAGTGATAAATGGCCGAATCAGTTTCAGGCTTTCCATCATAGCGGATAAAAGCAACGCGAGCGTATCCAGGTGCGTGGCCCTTTTTAGGTTCAGGGTAATGCTCTTGCTGGTTTTGGCTGTATCGGTGCGGGCATCTTGTATCATAGATGCGATATATTCCTGTTCTTTGGAATTATCGGCGATATGTTCGCGGAGGCTTTCGGCAAAAAAGCCGGTAGTTACTGCTAAAAAAATCATGATATACTCCAGGATGTATTCCTTCCAGGGTTTGGGATTGTGCCCTAATTGCGGGTGGTGGTGAACTTCCATGTTAGAGATCAGTGATTGGAGATTAGTGATTAGTTGTGATTGGCGATTATTATTACATTTTAATTCTTTTATTCCTATTTTGATTAGCTAATTGCATTGACTTCCGACTTCCGACTTCCGACTTCCGACTTC
>DATHLW010000170.1:0-6573 GCA_035487675.1 Mucilaginibacter sp.
TAACTTAACTACTAATTGACGAGGGCGCGAATTTTTTTCGTGCCCTTTTACTTACATTTACTTTATTCTATTATGCAATCCAATCGCCATAAATATAACGAGAAATTCCAGGAAGCGCTTAATAAACTGAACCCCGAGCAATTGGCTGCTGTAGAGCAGATGGACGGCCCGGTATTGGTTGTGGCTGGTCCGGGGACAGGTAAAACACAGATACTGGCGGCACGTATCGGTAAGATATTGTTGGAAACGGATGCCAGCGCCCACGAGATACTGTGCCTTACCTATACCGATGCCGGTGCGGTAGCCATGCGTAAGCGTTTATTCGAGTTTATCGGGCCGGATGCTTACAGGGTGAACATCTACACTTTTCATGCTTTTTGTAACGAGATCATACAGGAAAACCTGGAGTATTTCGGCAAGCTGAACCTGGAGCCATTATCCGACCTGGATTCGGTAAGTCTTTTCCAGGAGTTAGTAGATGAGTTTCCGAATGACCACCTGCTGAAGCGATTTACCGGAGATATTTATTATGACGTACCACGCCTGAAGAGCCTGTTCTCTACAATGAAACGCGAGAACTGGAGCGAGGATATAATCAGTAATGCAGTAGGTGCATATTTGGATGATCTGCCCAACCGCGAGGAATTTATTTACAAGCGGGCCAATGCTGTAAAAGGCATTAAAGTAGGCGATCCAAAGCAAAAAGATATTGATGCCGCACGTGAAGTAATGACAAAACTGCTGGCTGCAGTAAGCGAATATCAGCGCTACGATATCAAAATGAAAAAGGGCGGGTATTACGATTATGACGACATGATCATATGGGTGCTGAAAGCTTTCCGTGAGAATGAGGAAATGCTGCGCAAATACCAGGAGCGGTATCAATATATTTTGGTGGATGAATTCCAGGATACGAGCGGATCGCAGAACGAATTGCTGAAACTCTTGCTGAATTATTGGGAAACGCCTAACGTATTTGTTGTAGGCGATGATGACCAGTCGATTTTCAAGTTCCAGGGAGCGAACATGAAAAACATCCTTGATTTTGCCGGTGATTATGTGAGTACGCTGAAAACTGTTGTACTGAAACATAATTATCGCTCTAATCAACATATACTTGATATATCGAAAGCCTTGATAGGTAATAACCGGGAAAGGTTGACAGGTCAGTTGCAATTAGATAAAAACCTGATTGCTGCCGGTATACGTTTTACTGAACGAGCTATTGAACCCGTTGTGTGCGAATATGAAAACCCTGCGCAGGAAATGGTGCATACTGCCAGGCAGATCAAACAATTGATAGACGGAGGAACAGCGCCCGGTGAGATAGCGGTTATTTATCGCAACCATAGCCAGGTGGAGGAATTACTGCAATACCTCGATTCAAAAAAGATCGCGGTAAATACACGCCGAAAGATTGATATTTTGACACTGCCCTTCGGAGAAAAGATCATCAATATATTACGCTATCTCGCCATGGAAATGGACTCGCCTTATAGCGGTGATGAGCTGTTATTCGAGATCACGCACTATGATTTTTTTGATATCCCACCGATTGAAATAGCCAAGGCAAGCATCGCGGTAGCGAATCAAAATTTTAAGACCTCAAATAATAGCGAGCCGAAATCATCCCTGCGACGTTACATTAGTGAGCTTCGTACACCCACGCAACCGGGCTTGTTTGATGCAATACAAAACCAGGAGATGAAATACCTGATGACCTATATCGACGACCTGCTGAAGGCATCGGTTAGTGTCACATTGCAGCAGCTTTTTCAGGAGCTGATCGCCAAGATGGGCATCCTCAGGTACATCATGAAGCAGCCAAACAAAGGCTGGTACATACAGGTGCTGACCAACTTTTTCGATTTCCTGAAGGACGAAAGCCGTAAGAACCCGGACATTAAAGTGAGCGACCTTATTGTTACCATCGACCTGATGCGCGATAACAATATCAGGTTGCCGTTGACACAGGTGATTTATTCGGAAAACGGTGTCAATTTTCTGACAGCCCATGGATCAAAAGGACTTGAGTTTGAACACGTGTTTCTGATCGGGTGCGATAAAAAGACATGGGACAGCAAAGGCAGAAATAATGGTTTTAGTTTCCCGGATACACTAACCCAGGCACCGGATGATGATATCGCCCAAAAGGAAGAATCGCGCAGATTATTTTATGTGGCGCTAACCCGTGCAAAGCAGCACCTGAGCATTTCGTATGCCGCCAGGGATAAAAACGGGAAAGACCAGGAAGCATCGCAATTTATAGGGGAGATATTGGCCGCAACCAACCTGCGTGTGGATTATCCAAAACCTGCTGAAGAAGACATGCTGGATTTTTATGCCACTCAGTTTAACGAAGATGAAAAGCCGAAGATAGAGTTGATCGATAAAAATTATATTAACCAGTTGCTGCAAAACTATACGCTATCGGTTACGCACTTAAGCAATTATCTGGATTGCCCGCTGCGGTTTTATTTCCAGTGCCTGATCAGGGTGCCGTCGGGCAAAAGTCCGGCAGCCACATTTGGTTCCGCGGTCCACGACGCTTTAAAAAGAGCATTTCGCTGGTTGAAGGAAAATGACGACGAGTTCCCAACAACAGAACAATTTATGAAGGACTTCCGGGCCTATATGTACCGAAACCGGGACTCATTCACCAAGGAGGATTTTAAGCTCAGGCTGGATTATGGAGACAAGATATTGCCTCCGTTTTATGAGCTGAACACCCTTAATTGGAACAAGATTGCTTTAGTTGAATTATCCATAAAAAATATTGAGATAGATGGTGTACCAGTGAAAGGTAACCTGGACAAGGTTGAATTCACAGGCAAGCAGGTAACGGTGGTGGATTATAAAACCGGGAAATTCAGGAATGCTAAGGAGAAATTATTGAGGCCAACCGATGGAAAGCCTAACGGCGGAGATTACTGGCGGCAGGCGGTTTTTTATAAATTACTCATAGAAAATGACGGTACTAAAGATTGGCAGGTAATAGATACTCAATTTGATTTTATTGAGCCGGTAGGCGAGAGGGAATATATTACTGAAAAGATACTGATCAGTCCTGAGGATATTGCGACTGTTAGGGAACAGATCAAAACAGTTTACGGTAAAATACTGGCACACGATTTCAATACCGGGTGCGGTAAAGAGGAATGTGACTGGTGCCATTTTGTGCGTAGCAATTTTAAACAGCCGGGGAATATTATGGAAGAGGCTGAAGAAGCAGATGTTAAATAAACCGTAGAGACGCGATGCATTGTGTCTTTGCACATGAATAATGCAATGAAATATTTAAAATTTATTTTACCGTTATTTTTTTGCCTGCCCGCGATGGCACAAACTACCATCAGGCAGGATGCTGCTATTAAACAGATGGTTGATGAGGTTTCGTCAAAAAATATTGAGACCATTATCCGTAAGTTGGTCAGTTTTAAATCGCGGCATACACTAGGTGATACTACCAGCAAAACAACGGGTGTTGGTGCTGCCCGTAACTGGATAAAGGCTGAGTACGAAAGATATGCAGCCGACTCCCATGGAAGAATGACTGTGAAATTCGACACCTTCACCCAACCTAAAAGTGAGCGTGTCAATGCCCCTGCCAAACTAAAAAATATATTGACCATTTTAAAAGGCACTGATCCGAAAGATACCAGGGTGTATATTGTATCGGGCCATTACGACTCGCGCATGAGTGATGTGATGGACCCCAACGGAGACGAACCGGGCGCGAATGACGATGCTTCAGGTACTGCAGTCTCGATGGAATTGGCAAGAGTGATGGCCAAGCGCTCATTCCCGGCTACTATTATTTTTATGTCTGTTGTGGGTGAGGAGCAGGGCCTGTACGGTTCAACCCATGTGGCAAACCGCGCTAAAGCAGAAAACTGGAATGTAGACGCCATGCTGAATAATGATATTGTAGGCAACACCCACGGCATGGAAACCGACTTGAAAGATAACCGGAGTGTGCGGGTTTTCAGCGAAGGGGTGCCGACCGTTGCAGCGGGGAATGAAAAACAGGTAGCAGGCTTGGTCTCTTTAGGGGGTGAAAATGATAGTCCGTCGCGAGAGCTTGCACGGTATATTAAAGAAACCGGCGAGCGTTACGTAGACCAGTTAGATGTAAAACTGATCTATCGCCGTGATAGATACTTACGCGGGGGCGATCATATCCCTTTTCTTCAACAGGGTTTTGCAGCGGTGCGTTTTACCGAGATGAATGAAGACTTTACTCGTCAGCATCAGAATATCCGCACAGAAAATGGAATAGACTATGGGGATCTACCGGATTTTGTCGATTTTAATTATGTGCAAAAAGTAGCCCGGATGAATCTTTCCGTTTTGGCAAACCTTGCATCTGCCCCGGCTGAACCGCAAAATGTAGGTATAATAACCAGCGGCTTAACCAATCGCACCCAATTGAAATGGGACGCTCCTGCAAACGGCAAAAAACCTGCCGGATACTACGTGCTGATGAGAGAAACCACCAGTCCGTACTGGGAGAAAAAGTTTTACGTAACTGACGACAAAGCTGACCTGGCTTATTCAAAAGATAACTACTTTTTTGCAGTGCAGTCGGTAGATGCAGATGGGCATGAGAGTTTGCCGGTGTATCCGAAGCCCGTGAAGTGAAAATTTTGTAACCAATAAACATATAGATATATGGATGTAATATGCCAAGCGATAGTTGATGCTACATTTAAAGGCTCAGTTATTTTGGTCCTTTTTTTATTGTTAATAAGACTTTTTAAAATATATATCCACGCCATTGATAAACAGTTAATTATCCAAGCAGTTAGTTATACGCTGCTTTTCGGTTCACTTATTTATATTGGATTGTTTTTAAGGTCTATTTGCGGAAATATTCTTTTTGGGAATAAGGACGAGCGATCTAGCATGGTTAGCTACATGTTTGGAAAATATTGGTTTGCTCCATGGTTTTATATTTTTATGTATGCACTCTTACCGCAAATATTATGGGTCAAAAAGTTTAACCGAAGTATCATCAGCGTAACGGTTGTTGTATTGATATGGGGCGCACTGGCATTATTAGTAACAATAGTGTCGATAGGTGGGTACTGGCATGTCGAATGGAAGATTATTCTGATCTATTGTCTAAAGCGGACTTTAATTTATTTGGTGCTTTTATCGATTATGTATATTATTTTATCCCGACGAAAGAAACAATTAAAACCTGCTTCACCTAATCTCTAAACCCTACTTTACGCTCTTCTTCAGCACAATAAAATAACCTAAAATAAACACAATAACTGCAACACCAATACTCACAAATATGTCTTTGGTAAATATATCCACGGTTATTTGAGGCAAGCCAGGCCCTGTATTCATTCTGTTATTCATAAGGCTTTTTATAGTAAGCATCGGATGGCAATAGGGGAACAGGTAGGCATATTGCCAGTTTACATTTGCAAAAATTACTCCCGCGATAGTTAAAGTAAAGCCTATACCCATCGGCTTTAAGAAATCACGGAAAAGAAGGCTTAATAAGAATTGTATGGATAAGATGCCAAGTGACGCCAGTAGCAGTTTAAAATAAATCTGGGCCAGAAGTTTCTCTATGTGATATTCATTGAATTTCAATTCAGGTTTAAGCATGCTCAAAAAGTTGCCAAATCCAAGCGTAAAAAGCATAAACAGGGCCAGACAAAGAAACACCAGGAAAAAGGCATAAAAATACTTTGCGGAGTATATGGACCACTTAGCAATAGGTAAACTAAACAGGCTTTTCCAGGTTTCAGCCTTGTGTTCGATATTATTGACAGAGTAAGCTATAAATATAATCAGCATCGGTAACAGCAGCGAACCCATCACCGCCAGGATAGCCCCGGCAAATTGAAGCCATGCCATCATGCCGGGCAAACCAGCCAAATGATCACTTTTATTAAAGAAACCGATAAATAACAGCAGGCAGATAAGCAGGGGAAGCAAAACAGCGCTCCAAAACCCCATTGTTTTGCGCGTTTTATAAAACTCAGACCGGAATGATAGTAAAAATCCCTTCATCTGTTCAGGCTTTTTGGGTGATGTCTAAAAATAATTTCTCCAGGTCCTTTTGTGTCTTATGGATACTGTAAACCATATGGCCGTTCTTGTTCAGTAAGGTATTGATCTCGCCCATTTGAGTCTTTGATGCGAACGGAATAGATAAGTAATCATCGCTTATATCGGTAACCGCAACCCCTTGTTTTTTCAGAAAATTAGCTGCATCAACTGTATTCTCCAGTTCCACCTGTACCTGCGGCTGGCTGATGGCTTCTAAATCCTTAATACTTCCCTGGAAAAGCATTTCGCCTTTATGGATTATACCCACATGGGTGGCCATGCGCTCTACCTCGGCCAATAAGTGGCTGGATACAAAAACGGTTTTCTTGTGCTGGGTAACCAGCCTGATGAGTAATTCGCGCACCTCGATAATGCCGTTGGGGTCGAGGCCATTGGTGGGTTCGTCGAGGATAAGCAATTTGGGATCGGGCAGCAAAGCCAGGGCAATGCCAAGACGCTGTTTCATCCCCAACGAATATTTGCCTGCTTTTTTATGGGCAG
>DATHLW010000171.1:0-3324 GCA_035487675.1 Mucilaginibacter sp.
GCTTCACTATGCGCTGTCGTATCGTTTTGCTCCATGCCTGAGTTTACGGGGGCCATGGTGATGTGGGTGTATATATCGTGCAACAGGTAATGTTTGGTATCTGGCGATGAAACCAATCCCATCTTAGCATTGAACTGTGAATTGGGCTTCAACATAAACTCCTCTTTTACCTTGCCATCTGCACCCATCAGTTTATAGTCTACCTTAAAATAATGGTTCGGCATAGATATGGAATCGCCGGTATAGGTTACCACGTAATCACCCATTTTTAGCGGTCGGTTTTTGATCAGCATAATGTTTTCCTTAGGATCATTATGTTTAGTAAACTCTGCCGAATATTGTTCACCTGTATCATTGATTGACACCACCGTGCGGGTACCGGCAGCAATCACCGCCCCTATCAATATCAACCCAAAGCCAATATGTGCAATAGCTGAGCCTGCCAGTTTGATCTTGCCCTTAAAGGCATCTGCCAATACTTTGCCGTTAGAAAGCAGGCTGAAAATAGCACCCATCATCACCAGTGCAAACACTATACGCAGACGATATATGCCGGTAACATACACTACCAAAACCGTGATAAGCACTGCGCACACAAAATAAACGATAGTCGTGATGTAAAACTTGCTGGTATCGGTCTTCTTATATTTCAAAAACTGCGCAAAACCCATCACCAGGGTGACTACCACGCCAAATCCCGCCTGGAAAACATTGTACAGGGTAATCGGATTATTAGGCGGCGCAACATTTGTTTTGAACATGGAGTTCCAAACCGGGATGGAGGTCACAATAACCAGCTGCAGGCATGACAGCGCCAAAAACACAGCCCCTACAAACATCCAGAACTCGCGTGAATAAGTTTCTTCTTCTTTTTTGGTGATCGGCAATTCCTTCCATCGGATAACTAGCAGCCAGATCGACAGAACTGCAAAAACCGCCACATCCACTACCAGATGCCAGAACATACCCAAATCGGTAAAGGCATGTACCGAAGTATCACCCAAAATACCGCTTCGTGTCAGGAATGAGGCGTACAATACCAGCACAAAACTGATCAGCACCAAAAAGGTAGCAGTAAAATAAGAATGACCTGTATTTTTATACACGATCATTACATGCACAGCTCCTATCAATGTTAGCCATGGTATTAACGCGGCATTTTCAACCGGGTCCCATGCCCAAAAGCCATCAAAGTTCAGTGAGTCATAAGCCCAGAACGAACCCATGATAATACCTGTTCCCAGTACCATCACGGCAAACAAAGAATAGGAAATGGCAGGTTGTACCCACTCCTTGTATCTCTTTTGCCACAAACCGGCTATTGCATAAGCAAAGGGGACTATCATCGAAGCAAAACCCAAAAACAAAGTCGGCGGGTGGATCACCATCCAATAGTTTTGCAGCAATGGATTAAGACCGTTACCATCGGTAATGTAGCTCAGGTAATTATGGTAAAGATCGGGGCGCTGGGCAAATATTGGTGCCGAGGTTCTCAGGTCGATCGCATCACGCAGCAAAATAAAAGGCGAACTGCCTATGCGCGCGCCAAATATTTCGATACCGATAAGCATGGACGACAATAAAACCTGCGATAGGGATACAATGGTCATCACTGGTTTCTCCCAGGATTTTGCCCTCCATATCAGGATATTACCCAATACAGCCTGCCAGAACCCCCACAGCCAAAAACTTCCCTCCTGGCCTTCCCAATAACTTGAAATGATGTAGTAAACCGGCAGGCTCTTTGACGAGTGCTCCCAGGCATAATGGTATTCAAAAAGATGAGTATAAATAATATAGAACAGGCAAGCGCCTATGCCAACTACAGACAGCGAATTGATGTAGAAAGCAAAGCGTGCAATACGTTTCCAGGAGTTATCCAGCGGATCTTTATTGGTTGTAGCAAAATAGTAGCTGATGGTTGATAGCAGGGCTGCCCCGAATGCAAGAATAACAAAGAATTGGCCCAGCTGACCGGGTAAAAGGTGTTCGCCTTTAAAAGTATCCATTAAAAATGATTATAAGTCGGCCTTTTTAGCGCTGGCCTCTGTGATTTCAACCTTGTCCTGAGTGTATTTTGAAGGGCATTTCATCTGAATGTGCGACGCATGAAATTCGTTGCCTCTCATCTCGCCAACTAATACTATCTGCTCTGAACGCTCAAAGTCCTGTGGTTTAGTACCCGGAAACACTACTTTGCACTCTCCGCCCTTTTTATCTTTCATATAAAAAGAAAAATAGTTGGCATCCTTGGCAGCATCATAGTAAAGTTCTTTTTGTTTATCCAGGTAACCTATAACATGTAACTCGCCGCTGGTGTTTTTTGCATCGTTAAATGATCCATAAGTGCTTGCGCTACCGTAGAAACCAATAATTATAGCAATAGCAATTGCAATAACTAATAAACTGATGATAGAACTCTTCTTCATTAGTGGATTTTATCTGTATTCAGGGCTACAAAAATACTAAACATACATTTAATAATGTTTATTATATGCCATTAATATTATTTAGAACCGTTCTAATTTCGGATTTCGAATTTTCAATTTCGAATTTGATCATAACAGCTTAAAAAACAAAACTCACTTGCTGATGCAAGCGAGTTTGAATATTATAAATCCGAAATTGAAAATTCGAAATTCGAAATCAAAAAATCACGGCCAAACACCCAGGTTCTGATACGATACGGCGATCTTATTGATCGCGCCAACAAATGCAGCCGTACGCAGGGTATCAATTTTAGAGTTATGCACATACGTTTCCCTGATCTCATGATATGAGCGGATCATCGTATCTTCCAATCCAGAGTTAACCAGTTCCAATTCTGACGCGCCTTTCACTATAGTAGAGCGTTGCATCGGGGTTAAGGCAACACCTGTTAAACCTTCCACCATATTAACCAGGTTGGTATTTGCAGTTTCTTCAAAACGCCTGTTCATGCGGCCAAAAGCAACATGCGACAAGTTTTTTAACCATTCAAAATAGGAAACAGTCACACCGCCTGCGTTACAATACATATCAGGGATGATAATGCCGCCATTTTGATAGAAAATAGTCTCTGCTTCTGGAGATACGGGACCGTTTGCACCCTCAGCTATCACCTTAGCTTTGATTCGTTTAGCATTAGCAGCGGTGATCTGGTTTTCCAAAGCTGCTGGCACTAAAATATCACAGTCTTGCTCAAGGCCCTCCAGTGAGTGTTTAAATTCCTTCTTTGCACCGGCATATCCTAAGATCGACCCGGTTGCTTTACGATGCTGGAACACAGCTTCAACATCTAAACCATCCTCATTATAAATGGCGCCTTCATATTCGCATAGGCCA
>DATHLW010000172.1:0-14452 GCA_035487675.1 Mucilaginibacter sp.
GATGACCGCGACTACAAAGTAAGATTAGAACAGGCTTTAGCCGCACAAAAAGGTGCAAGCGCCGGCGTTGGCGTAGGCCAATCGCAAATAATAGCTACTGCAGCCAGTTCATCAAGCGCACGTGCACAGGCTGAATCAGCCGCTGCAAGGCTCGATAAAGCAAATAAGGATTACGCACGTTATGCTAACCTGGTGAAAGACGGATCTATCACCCAGCAGCAATTTGACCAGGCACAATCAGATCGCGACGTAGCTGCAGCAACTTATCGCGCAGCACAGGATCAGTACAAAGCTGCTTTGGAGCAGGTAGGTACAACCCGCAATCAGTTAACCGTAACTAATGTAGGTGTTACCCAGCGCCAGGCTGATGTGGACTATGCAAAACTGCAGTTGTCATACACCACTGTCACAGCTCCATCAGCTGGTATTACTTCTAAAAAGAATATACAACTGGGCCAATTGGTACAGGCAGGTCAAACCTTGTTCAATATTGTAAATGATAACAGCTTATACATTACTGCCAACTTTAAAGAAACCCAGTTGACCAACATGAAGAACGGTCAAAAGGCAGATATCGAAGTAGATGCCTTCCCTGACCTGAAACTGCATGGCGAGGTATTCAATTTTTCACCTGCTACAGGCGCTAAGTTCTCTTTATTACCTCCGGATAATGCTACCGGTAACTTTGTTAAAGTGGTACAACGCGTGCCTGTAAAGATCAAGATCAATGCTGATAAAGAAACAATGGCAAAGCTGCGCCCGGGTATGAGTGTAAATGTTTCTGTAATTTATAAAGACTAAGAATAATGGCCGAAACTGGTTTTAAAAAATGGATCATTACTATTACGGTAATAACGGCCTCACTATTGGAGCTGATAGATACCACGATAGTAAACGTAGCTTTACCGCAAATACAAGGTAACCTTGGCGCAACACTGGAGAATGTTGCCTGGGTAGTTACCGGCTATGCAGTGGCCAACGTAATTATACTACCCATGTCCGGGTGGCTGGGCAGTTTCTTTGGCCGAAAGAGTTACTTCATAGGCTCTATTATATTATTTACCATTGCCTCATTCCTTTGCGGTAACGCACACAGCTTAAACGAGTTGGTCATATTCCGTATCATACAGGGTGTTGCCGGAGGTGGTTTAATATCAACCTCACAAGCCATTTTGGTGGAAACCTGGCCCCGCGAACAGATCGGCACAGCTACGGCCTTATTTGGTTTAGGCGCTGTGGTTGGGCCCACTGTAGGGCCTACTATTGGCGGGTATATTACCGATCATTATACCTGGCAATGGATATTTTATGTAAACATTCCTGTGGGGGCCGTTGCCGCATTCTGTGCTTATACGTTCATCAATAAAACACCCAAGGAGGCAAAGGGAAAACCCATTGATTGGTGGGGTATCGCTTTGCTGGCAATTGCCGTAGGTAGTTTACAGGTAATTTTGGAGAAAGGTGAATCAGAAGATTGGTTTGCAAAGACTTACATATTGGTGCTTGCTATTACAGCTGTTTTAGGCACCATTTTATTTATCTGGCGAGAAACTACCTATGAATTTCCGATAGTGAATTTCAAGATTATGCGGCACCGGAGTTTCGCAGTGGGTATGTTTACCTCATTTATATTGGGCTTTGGTTTGTATGGCTCAGTGTTCGTCTTCCCTGTATTTTGCCAGAACCTGCTCGGGTTCACAGCACAGCAAACAGGAGAGCTATTATTCCCCGGTGGATTGTGTACCATTGTGATGATGCCTTTTATAGGCAAAATGCTTAACAAAGGCATACCTGCGCAGTTTATGGCGACAGCGGGAATGTTTTTATTCTTTGTGTTCACATTCATGCTCAGTGGCTCAACTTTAGAAACCGGTGAGATTAATGTGTTAATACCTCTTCTTATCAGGGGTGTAGGTATGGCCTTATTGTTTGTTCCATTAACTACCCTTGCTATATCCGATCTGAAAGGGCCTGAAATGGGACAGGGAACCGGTTTAAATAACATGATGCGCCAGTTAGGCGGTTCATTCGGGATAGCAGCCCTTACAACCATCATTCACATTCGCCAGGGCGTACACCGAAACAATCTGCTAACTAACATTAACCCATACAATAACGCATTTTTGCAACGTATGCACCTGATGGAGCAGGGTTTTATGGCCAAGGGTAAATCGGCTATTGATGCTACGCAAATGGCCTACAGGGCTATTGAGGGTGCCGTTGTAAGGCAATCATTGCTATTAACCTACAACGATGCCTACCTGATATCGGGGCTGGTCATGTTATTTTCCATCCCGTTAATATACCTGCAGCCGTTCAAAAAGGGTAAGGTAAGTATACCTACTGATGCTCACTAAATGTTAAAAGCCGTTCGGTTTTACAACTGAACGGCTTTCCCCAAAAAAAATTTAACAATTAAAAGTTTGTGATACCAACTCCCAAAAAACGCCGGGTTATTATTAAATAATCCGGCTTTGGAATTGAGTAATCTTATGGTATAAAATTATGGGTTTTAGATCGATAATATCAAGGGCTCAAATAAAATATTACTAACAAAATACATTCTTTTTTGAGCACAAGATTCTTTTAATAGTCCCTGCTAGTTTTCTTCAACAACCATTCTGGTTTGCCACGGCTTAATATTCCATATCAACTTATATTTTTATAAACAAAAAAGCTCAAAAAGAGCTTATTATCATAGTATGAGGATTTTCAGCAGGGCATTTATTAAACAATTTTGGAAAGTCATAGTGGCTACATTTACCGGCTTCATAGATGATAATGGGTTAAAATTAAGCGCATCTTTGGCGTATTATACTGTTTTTTCTGTCGCGCCTTTGTTAATACTGATCTTTTCCCTTGTTAGTCTGCTCTTAGGACGCGACGCTATTAACAATACCTTATACCCTGAAATAAAAGAATATGTAGGCAGCCAGGCTGCAGTACAAATACAGGAGATCGTAAAAGATCTACAATTTTCAGGCAAAACAGGTGCAGCGCTAATAATAGGTATTATCATTCTTTTGGTGGGTGCGAGCAGTATGTTTATTGATATCCAGGATTCTATCAACATCATCTGGCGGGTAAAAGCCAAACCTAAAAAAGAGTGGGTTAAACTAGTACAAAACCGCTTTCTTTCATTCTCTCTAATTATCAGCCTGGGATTTTTATTGCTGGTTTCCCTGGTAATTAACATCGTCCTTAGTGCTTTAAGCGAGAAACTGGCTCATTTTTTTCCTGGTGTTACAATTTTAGTATTTAGCGGGATCAACCTGGCCATAACCCTTGTTGTCATAGCTGTGCTCTTCTGCATCATATTCAAAGTTTTGCCGGATGCTAAAATAAAATGGGCCGAGGCGCGCACAGGAGCAATTTTTACGGCAGTACTTTTTATGATCGGACAATATTTGATAGGGTTGTATATACATTATACCGCACAGGGCTCAGCGTACGGCGCCGCCGGCGCCATCATTGTCATTTTGGTGTGGATCTATTACTCGTCGGCTATATTGTATATCGGCGCGGAATTTACCCATGTTTACGCCGCAGCGGTGGGCCGCCACATTGTGCCTGCTGACGATGCGGTGCATGTACGACAAACTGAAATCGAACGATAGTGGACAAACTACCCGCACAGAACCCCAGTATTCCAGACCTCAAAACCAACAGGAAAACAAAATCAATAATTATCGTGGATATAGGTTATTATGCGGACCATCTCATCACGTATCTCGCGTGTTGGCCGGGTGAAATTGTTATTCATAAATGAAAAAGCCAGGCGTTTGCCTTTTCGTGTGATCAAATAACCGCTTTGATTATGGTTGTTGGATAATGAACCGGTTTTTGCCCATACAAACGGCTGACCATTGTCGGTTTTATAGGCACTCTTTATAGTTCCCGCAATACCACCTATCGGCATCAGGCTATGTAACAGGCTGTCATTCTTCATTTCATCCGATATTTTACAAAGCAATGCAACTATGCTTCGCGGAGTAAACAGATTGAAGCGCGAAAGCCCCGAACCATCTACCCATTGCGGCACATCGGGTAAATCGTTCAGGTAATGCGCTTTTGAATAGGCAATCACCGAATCAGCATTCATTATCTTAAACTTTACCGATGAACAAACCAGTAATAATTGCTCTGCAATGAAATTATCACTTGGCTGCAGCATGTGCTTATAAACAGTATCAGCATTAGCATCATAAATGGTTTTTGCACTATCAGGTAATGGCAAGTGAATTTCACTTATTTGTTTTTTTAAGGTGTCCTGCAGCAATGCTAATGTTAAAGCTGTACTTGTTTTCCATGGGATCTCTTTATGATAATCAGCAGGTATAGTCATTGCCGGGTATACAAAATTGTTGGTCAAAAACTCCCGCTGTACCTTGTATGCAGGCGGTTTATAATTGCTATCGCATTTTAAATATTGTTTTAGCAGTAATGGGCTTATCTGCAGGCTCCCATTCTTGTCAGCATATAAAACAGCCACATTACCTTCAATGGGTAATTCGGTTATTTCGGCCTGGTAATAATCGTTGTAATCATCCCATGCCCAGCCCGAACCGTAGAACTCATTCTGATATTGCCCGGAAGCAAAAAACAGTTTCCTATCTGAATTTTTTAAAAGATTGGCCCCATTTACACCTTTCAGATCGGTGTGAAGAAATGCAGGATCACCCGTTCCCCAAAATATCAGTGAGTCGTTTCGTGTAGTATATTTTAAAGCAGGGATAGAATCACCCAGCATCTTCAAACATGTATAAAAAGTGAACAGCTTAGTATTTGATGCCGGTGTAAAATATTTATCCGAATTGAGTTCATAGATCATTTTCCCGGCATCCATATCATATAATGCAAAGCCCGTAAAATGGTCTTTTACAATCAATGAATGTTTAAAAAGCTTTCTGATTTTCCGCTTCCTGATCTTTCCTGCGTAGGCATTAGCATCTATTAATAAAAATATTCCTGCTATTAGTAACATTATCAGGGTCCGGCGCATCATATAATTTTAGGTAACTAAACTTTTATTGTAAATTTATTAATCCAATTATAAACAATTTGTTACTTAAACTATTTCATAAGACAAAGCTTCTGCCTTTTTTGGGTTTGATTTGTTTAATGTGCTTCAGTTTTACACCTGCAAAAGCTCAATACTTTGACATAGACAATGGTTATAAATCAGTAAGGATGCCCTTTAAACTGATCAGGAACCTTGTCGTAATAAAATTAAAAATAAATGGGAAGGGCCCTTTTAATTTTATACTGGATACCGGGGTGGGGCTGATGCTCATTACCGAGCCCAAGATGGTTGATTCCATAAATCTTCAGAATAAACGAACTATAAAAATGACAGGGCTTGGCCAGGGCGAGGCTTACGAAGCGTATGTCACTCCTCCACTAAAAATAGAGATTCCCGGATTAACAAGCTACGATGTTGCTGCAGCTATACTTAAAACCGATCACTTTAACCTTTCAAACTTTGTGGGGATACCGATACATGGACTATTGGGGTATGAGTTTTTCAATAACCTGGCTGTCAAATTAAGCTTTTTAGACAGCTCGATCACTGTTTACAAAGCCAGGGATGTGCGTTCATTTAAACGCGGGGTAAAGTTGCCTATGTCCGTAGAGAGCCACAAACCTTACGTGCAGGCAAAGGTAAAACTGCCTAATGGCACAGAACAGACTTGTAAACTGGTAGTTGACCTGGGTGCGGGCCACCCTATCTCGCTTGAAAACATGATCAAAAAGAATGGCCTCCCGCAAAGATTCATTATCGCCAATTTGGGTGTAGGTTTATCAGGGCCAATTACAGGGTTCCTAAGCCGGATAGATGAAGTAGATATAGGTAAGTACCGTTTGAAGAAAGTGATCACTTCCTTTCCAAACGATTATGATGAGGCGACTTTGAAGAGCTTGTCGGTACAGAGGGACGGTAATCTCGGTGTAGGTATACTCAAAAGATTCACTGTAATTTTTGATTACCCGGATAATGCCATCTACTTAAAGCCAAATACGTATTTCAGCGATCCATTTGAACATGACATGAGTGGTATAGAATATTATGCTGCAGGCGAAGGGTTCAAACACCTTATTATCAGCAGGGTTGAACCCGGATCTGCTGCTGATGAAGTGGGGCTGGAAAGAGACGATGAGATCACCTCCATAAATTTTAAACCGGTTGGCGATATGTCACTTGAGGAAATTGATAATATCCTTAAATCAAAAAGCGAGCGCAATTTGCTGATCGAAGTTTATCATGATCACAAGTTTGACCGGGTTATACTTACCCTGAAACGAAGAATTTAAGATCCAGATATGTTTTCTTAAGAATAATGATCTCGAAATAAGCCTACTTTAACTGGCTTATGTTTTCAAAGAAGGCCCTTTGCAAATCCAGCAACGAGTTTACTTTCAACGTTTCACCATAAGTATCAAAGCACACAAAATCAACTCTTTCCGGATTTCTAACATCAACTCTTTCAAAAAAATTAAAGGTCTTAAAAAAGTAATGACGGGTAATGGTATTCCTTTTTCTGTTCGTCTTTGACGCATTTAACCTAAATCCGAATACATCGGTCCATTGATGGATCCTCGTTTGTAGTGACGATGCAATATTTTTCATAGGTAATGCTTTTTGATGCTAACGAAAAAGCCACGCCCTTGTTTTTATTTTTATAGAATTGTTATTAACAGAGGTTTATAAAGCTTATCAAAAAGGAGGTAAAAACTGAATAAAGCACAGAGAAAGTATTTTTCCAAAAAATGTAATGTAACCTATTGGATTTGTTCGCGTAAAAAGCTTTAATTAATTTATTTAACATACCCTATATGAGACGAATTAGACACATAGTGCCATTAATATTACTAGTATGCTTTATTAGTATTAATGGTTGTAAAAAAGACAAAACACCCGGGCCTGCCGGAACTTCAGGCGCTACGGGCGCTACAGGTGGCATAGGTGCTACAGGCGCTACCGGGCCACAAGGTCCGCAGGGTCCAGCAGGTGGTGCAACAGGCGCTACCGGGGCTACTGGTGCAACGGGATCAAATGGATCTAACGGCACTTCAGGTGCCACAGGCGCTACCGGACCAACCGGGGCAACGGGCGCTACCGGATCAAATGGCAGTAACGGAAGCAATGGTGCAACAGGCAATACCGGTGCTACAGGTGCTACTGGCTCTCAAGGAGCAACAGGTAATACCGGAGCACAAGGTGCTACAGGTTCTACTGGAGCAGCAGGTGCCACAGGCTCAACAGGAGCAGCGGGTGCCACTGGCGCAACAGGTGCTACTGGCGCAACAGGAAATTCAAATGTGAATTCGTACTTGCTAAAAAATATAGCTGTGCCTGTAACCGGTGTTAACTTAAGCGTACCTGCTATCGACCAAAATATTGTTGATCAGGGGCTTGTATTGGTTTACTTCAACGCTACCGGCATAAACGGACCATGGTATGCATTGCCTTATTCAAATGGCGGTACAACCATTAGTGTGGTAAGTTATGGCGTAGGGGTAGTAACCGTAAGCGCAAACACCAGCCAGAGCGGCCTGTTTTTCAAAATTGTTGTAATACCAGGTAATTCAGTTACACAATTGAATGTGACCAATCCTCACCTTAATTTCAATAATTATGGCCAGGTTGCTTCAGCATTGCATTTGAAAAATTAATATTTAAAACTATTCAATAAAATCGCCTTCTGGTCAAAAAACCAGGAGGTTTTTTTATTTTGGAATGTAACAATGATATGATTTTTAGGCATTTGATGTTTATAAATTGAACCTTTGCGTTTTGTGATTGTCTTTATAATTCGAGCATAACACAACGTAATGTATGAAACCCTTATTCCTTATTTTTCTTTTTTCTTTATTAACCGCGCTTTATGCCCATGCGCAATCCGGGCGGGAGGTAGATGGTACGGTAACCGATTCTACTAAACTTTCTATACCCGGCGCTACTGTTAAACTGATATCCGATAAAGGGGATAGTACGGTAACAGTTACGGATCCGAATGGGAAATTCGTTTTTCCTTCAGTCAATGGGACCAAGTTCTCACTTACCATATCGTCACTGGGGTATCAAAGCCTTAAAAAACATTACGTACTCGATAATGACACCAAGCCGGCTGTTTTGAATCAGATCGTACTAAAGTCGGAGTCAAACACCTTAAGAGGCGTAACCATTGTTGGCGTCAACCCGGTAGCCCTAAAAGAAGATACTGTTGAGTATAAAGCCAGTGCTTATAAAGTTCGGGAAAATGCGCCTGTTGAGGACCTTATTAAAAAACTGCCTGGTGTCGACGTGGATGTCAACGGTAATATTACCACCCAGGGCAAACAGGTTACCAAAGTAAGGATCAATGGCAAAGATTTTATGGGTGGAGATGTGCAAAGTGCCACTAAAAACCTCCCGGCTGATGTTGTTGAGAATATACAGATGATCGATGATTATGGCGACCAGGCAAACCTGACCGGCGTTAAAACCGGTGAGCCCGACAAAATAATGAACATCACTATCCGGAAGGATAAAAACTACGGATATTTTGGACAGGCAACGGCCGGTGACGGTGAAGATGCACTACCCGCAAGCCAGGGTTTACCCGATCAAAACCGTTATTTGGGTACACTGAATGCTTTCCGTTTTAATGGCGACCAGCAAATGGCCCTTTTAGGAAGCATCAACAATACTAACGTAAATACCTTCTCCTTCAACTCGAATACCGGCGGTGGAGCTGGAGGTGGTGGTGGCGGCGGCTTTGGAGGAGGTGGCGGCCGTGGAAATGCTGCACGTGGCGCACAAAACAACGGAAGCTTGATAACTACACAAAACGGGATTACTGATGCGCGTTCTATAGGCGCAAACTTTCGTGATCAGTGGGGTAAAACCTTGTCAGTATACGGTAGTTATAGTGTTGCTTACAATACTACTGCCACTAACAGTACTAATTTCCAACAAAACACAAATGAAAAAAACCCGAGTACCAACAATCAGCAAACTTCTGAGTTGGACAAGAACCTGAACGAACGTTTTACCTGGAATATGGAGTATAAACCAGATACCATAAATTATTTAAAGATAACGCCGACATTTACCTACGCCACAACACGTTCGCGGCAAGATGAAAGCAATAGCCTTAATTATCTAAATAACCCAATTGAAAATTCCATTTTTACCACACGTAGCAGCGCAACTTCCAATGCCCCTGCCTACGGTATTACTGCTTTGTACAATCATCGTTTTCATAGGCGCGGGCGCAATTTAAGCATCAATGTAAATATAAATTCTGCCCCGAGCACTCAATATCAACATGTGATAAATGATTATACTCAAGGAACTTCACCTGCACCTGATAACCAGATCCTACATACAAACAGCCGGACCACTACATTCGGTACCACTTTATCTTATCTTGAGCCGATTGGTAAACGCGATTATCTTGAATTCAACTATGCTTTAAGCCATTCGCACACAACCAATAACAAGCTGACAGATATAGCCATCGATAGCACCGGTTATTTATTCACTCGCGATAGTGCATTAAGTACGCAATACAACTACAACTTTACAACTAATCGTTTTGGCTTAAATTACCGCTTTATTGAAAAGAAATACAACTACACTTTAGGCTTAGCTGCGCAACCCGCTGTTTTGGACGGATACTCACCACTAACGGGATTGTCTACCCATGTAAGCACATTTAATTTTATTCCTACAGCGCGATACATTTATAATTTTTCCAGAAGCCAGGCATTTAGTCTTAATTATAATGGGTCTAGCAGCTCGCCTAGTTTTACACAGCTACAACCGATCACTGACAGATCAAACGCCTTATATCCCGTGCAGGGTAATCCGGATCTGAAACCACAATTCAATAATAATTTTTCAATCAGGTACAACCAGTTTAGTTTTGCTACCGGTAACATCATGTTTATTAATTTTTCGTTCCAGAAGATTAGTAACCAGATTGTAAGTAACACTATTACCTATGCCAACAAAAACTCGATCCTGACACAATATTTAAATGCGGATGGGTATTATAATATATCAGGAAACTTTGTTTACGCTAAGCCGTGGGACAACCGTAAATTCACGCTGATGTTCACGGGTACGGTTAATTACTCTAATGGTATCAGTTACTTAACCAATGTAAGTGCAACAGGCGATTCTGTAGCAAATAAAAATATCGCCAAAAACCTTCAACTTACACCCGGCCTACGTTTTAGGGTGGATGTAACAGATGTGGTGGATGCACAGTTTTTGACCAATTATGCCATTAACCGTACCAATAACTCTGTAAGCAGCCCTATCAATAATAACCCTTTTACACGCACCTGGAATATTGGTGTGAATGGGAAAAATTACTTTTTTAAAGACTGGACATTTAGCTACGACTACGGCAAAGCCATTAATTATGGATATAGTTCAGGGCTTGGTAAAGTAACTAATCCTAATATATTAAATGTTTATCTTGAACGCAGGTTCCTGAAAGATCACCGCGCAACTATACGCTTATCAGCATTTGACTTATTTAATGAAAATACCGGCTTTTCATCCGTATCGCAGCCGAGCTCATTTACCGAAACCCATATAAACAGGCTATCACGCTACTACCTGGCAACATTCACGCTTCGCTTACAAAAATTTGCAGGCAAGGCGCCAATACAAAATCCTGACAGGCAATTCAGAAGAGAGAACAGGGATGGTGGCCCCGGCGGACTACCGCAATAATATTACATAATCACCCAAAAGGAAAAGCCAACACTTTCGCGCTGGCTTTCTTTTTTTAACACCAAAATCTATTATTAATTATTATTTACAAGCACATTACTTATCACCTGTTCCAACTGATTCAGATCAAATGGTTTAGCCAAATAGCTTTCCGCACCGGCATGGCTCGCCAACAATTGGATATCGCTATTGGCTGAAAAATAAATTACCGGGATTTTTTTCAGCTTATCATTACTTTTCAAAGTCTGGGTAGCAACAATTCCGCCGGCATCAGGTATCCAGTTATCCATCAATATTACATCAGGATATATCCCGGAGACCTTTTCTGCAACATTATTACAGTCAGTAAAAGCATAAACTTCCCAGCCCTGTTCCTCCAAAACATAACTGCAAATTGAAAGTATATCCTCATCATCATCAAAAATGATAATCTTTCGTGTAGAGGGTTTATTCATACTTAGGGGTCGGTGTTTAATCAGTTATACCTTTTCCGGCTGTAAATGTTTTAGTTTTTTTAAATTATTCGAAGATGTATATTTATGCAGAGTTATAAAATTTATGAATAACTTAATATAACCCATTGCAAATCAATGCGCTACAAACAAGGCTTCTTTTATTATACCAGGGTATTCTTTAGCTTAAAAATAGATTTCTAATTTCGGTTTTTAATACACAACGTCTTTCATATCAGCTGCGGATCAAAAAGTGAAAAAGGAAATAGCAAACGAGGGGGATGAAAACAGGCAAATACTGGCTGAAAGCAAAGCTGCAGAAGAAAATCTAAAAAAGTCCGAAGCCAACCTGCGCACCATTTTCGAAAATACCGACACAGCCTATGTGTTATTTAATATTGAATTCATCATTATTTCGTTCAATTCGCTGGCCCAAAAGTATTCGATGGATCAGAATGGCAAATCACTGGAAATAAACCGGTCGATAAAAGATTACTTTTCTGCCGAAAGGTGGCCCATTATTGAGGAGATATTGAGCAGGGTTGCAAAGGGCGAATCTGTGGGGTATGAATTAAGCCTTACCAATCCGGCCGGTGTAGTTAAATGGTACGACATTCGGTGGCTGAATGTAAAAAATAATGATAATCAGAACTGGGGCTTTATTTTAGCGAATAAAGAGATCACGGCAGCTAAAAGTGCAGAGCTTGAACGCGAAAGGATCACTGCCGACCTGGTACAGCACAATAAGGACCTGGAACAATTCACCTACATCATTTCGCATAACCTGAGGGCGCCTGTGGCCAATATACTTGGCCTTTCAGACATGTTAAACGAGCATGACCTGGACCTGCCTGCAAAAATGGAAGTATTTGACCGGGTCGCACAATCCGTAAAGAACATTGATACGGTAATAAAGGATCTGAATCAAATTTTACAGGCCCGCGAAATGGCGGATGAGAAAAAGGAAATTATCAACTTTGACGAACTGGTAGATACCATTGAAGCCAGCATCCACAATATTGTAGTTAACGAAAAGGCCCAATTTAAATATTCATTCAAGGAGGCGGAATCCATATTCTCTGTCCGTAGTTACCTGCATAGTATTTTTTATAACCTTGCATCAAACAGCATCAAATACAGGCGGCCGGGTATTGCGCCTATTATCACGATAAAAAGCCGGCGAATAGAAAATAAAATAGAGCTGCATTTTAAGGACAACGGCAAAGGTATCGACCTTGACAAGCATGGACACCATCTGTTTGGCCTATACAAACGCTTTGACAGAACAATGGAAGGCAAGGGCATGGGCCTGTTTATGGTAAAAACGCAGGTAGAAGCCCTGGGCGGTACCATCAAAGCAAAAAGCAAACCGGGTGAAGGGACGGAGTTTGTAATACAGTTGCCGGGTTGATGGTTTCTGTAACAATATGGGAAATTAAAGGGCCAGGATATTTAGTCAATCTCCCTGAACATGATATAAGCATCCACATAACCTAATTGCTGATGATTAAACCCTTTAGGGATGGTTCCAATGATCCTAAAGCCCAATTTCCCCCAAAGCTGTAATGCGATCCGGTTGGTACTTACCACTAAGTTAAACTGCATGCCTTTATATCCCGATTCTTTAGCCACAAGCCAGGAATGATCAAACAATTGTTTGCCCAGGCCACGACCACGGCTTTCCGGATGTACCATGTAACCGCAATTGGCAATATGCACCCCTAAGCCGGGTTGGTTGGGTTTTATAAAATAAGTGCCCAGTATTTTACCATTCTCTTCGGCAACGTAAACCTTCATGGTTGGCGCAAACCAAAGTTTGGGAAGATCTTCCTTTTTGCTATTAGGGTCAAAAGCATAGGTATCACCGGTTTTAATAACTTGCTCAAAAATTTCCCAAATGCCGTCGAGGTCGTTGTTGGTGGCTTGCCTTATAATCATATAGTGCATGACAATAAAAACTGTGGATGATGCTAAAATTAATGGAGGTCATTTGTGCTAAAATACAAATTAGCGGGCTTGTTGGTGACAACATCAACAAGGATAGGGGCATATCATTATAAATCTATACTAATATTTCTCTAAATAGGCTTTGGGATATTGATTAAGGTATTCATCCGGTATTTTAGTCTTCCAATAATCAATCTTATTTTTCTTCAAAAAAGCAACAATCTGCATTTTCTTTCTATACCGGTCAGAGTTGAGATCAAAGCGCCAATATCTCAACCCTTCTGCGATTGTTAAACCATAAGTAGAGAATGGCTTACTGAAATCAGCTCCCTTTTCAAGTAAATATAGGACAATATCAGGGTTGTCCGTTACGACTACCCCTGTGCCCAATGCCGATTCCCCGTATTTATTAACATGATTTATGTCGGCTCCTGCATCGACGAGTATTTTCACATAACTCAAATCGGATGTTCTACAAGCCAACATCAGCGGTGTTTTTAGCCCACCTTGTTTTTCAGGACCGTTTTCCTCTGCATTCGGATCAGCACCAAATTTTAGTAATAATTGGAGGAAGCGGGGCTCAGATCCTGCTTTTCCCAGACCCATACCCAGACCCGCTGCAGACATCAGAGGAGATTTGCCCCAATAGTGATCTTGCAAATTAGGGTTTGCTCCCAAATCCAGTAAGGCTTTAGCGGATTGGTAGTTTTTATTGATCACCGCCATTTGCAATAAAGGTTGCCCAAACCGCGGTTCCCGGAAGTTAATCAGTGCTTTGTCCTTATTGATCTCTGTCTTAATTTGAGCAGTATCCTCATCTAGCACTGCCTTGGCTAAACTCCATGCCGGAGTACCCTGAAATAAACGGTAATCTCCGGACAACAGCCTAGTTTTATCTACCGGTGTATCGCAGCCCAAAGAGCCAATAGTCAACAGGACTACACTCAATCCATAAAATATTATATGCTTATTCATTTTCAATGACGCAATTCTTCATCTTTCTTGGTGTTGTCACCAACAAACCTACCCCGCCCAACCCTCTCTATCCAAACTCCTGAAATGTATTGCCTCGGCCAAATGTTCCAGCTTAATTTCGTCGCTTCCTGCCAGGTCGGCTATGGTGCGGGATACTTTTAATATGCGGTCATAAGCCCGGGCACTGAGGCCCAGCTTTTCCATTGCCTTTTTTAACAGGGTTTGCCCGGCGGCATCAATTTTGCAAATATCCCTTACCATTTGTGGGCTCATCTGGGCATTGGCATGCAGATCTGGTTTTTCACCAAAGCGTTCTATTTGTTTTTCTCGTGCTGTGATCACCCTT
>DATHLW010000173.1:0-2831 GCA_035487675.1 Mucilaginibacter sp.
AGCCAGGTAATAAACAACGCAAAAATAAATATGGCTATAACTGCACCCCATCCCTCCTGCCAGTGATACAGGGCAAAAAGAATACTCGTAATTACTCCGCTG
Organism: Mucilaginibacter sp.; assembly: GCA_035487675.1. Classification (GTDB taxonomy): domain Bacteria; phylum Bacteroidota; class Bacteroidia; order Sphingobacteriales; family Sphingobacteriaceae; genus Mucilaginibacter. The sequence continues at coordinate 103 of DATHLW010000173.1, forward strand.
ATTAAGAACGATTTCTTAAATATCGCTTTCACCCGGTTAAAAATAAATCCTCGAAAAACGATCTCCTCGTACGGGATAACCAGGACAGCCGCCAGCAAAAGAAGAAAGAGATAATTGATAAAATGATGCCGGATAAAATTAAAATCGGACAGGTTGACATTTTTAAAACCCAAATGTGTGATGAACGGTCCCAATATCCAGAAATGGAATGCGGCATAAGCAAGTCCGATAACGCCACCTGTGTAAAATGCCTTGAATTTGAGATCGGAGAAGCGGAAACCGATTGAGTTAAAACTTTCGCCGTTAAAATTCAGGTAGATCCATATCACGCCCAGCACCACAAAGGGATAAGCATACATGGGCAGATGCGCGTAATGGGGGAACAGCATTACGAATGCGATCATGAAGCAATCCACCCATGCCCTGTACTTTTTGCTAACCGGCATACCTTATAAAGCCCTGTAATCTTCTCTTACCGGACTAAATATGTCTATCAATTTGCAATCGGTAACGGCAGTACCTCCGTGCTCCACATTGGAAGGGATGATGGCAAAAAGACCTGGCTCCAATACCTGTGCTTCGCCATTTACAATAAGTTCGAACTTACCTTCCAGCGCAAATGAGCATTGCTGATGAACATGCTTGTGAAGGGGTATAGAACTTCCGGCTTTTACCTCAAGAAAGTTGATGGTATTGGTGTCGGTGTGGATCAGCTTAGAGAAAAATCCGGGTGCGACTTCCTTGGTGGTGATGTCGGAAAAATGTTTAAAAACAGATGTATCCATGATATTTAATTAGCGAACTAATCTACAATTACTAAGCTTAAAACGTATCTGCAAAATTTATTTTATTTATTACCCAACGTTTTCATATTTCTATACGATGATGCATTAAAACGAACACAAAAACAATGCAATAAAAAGAACATAGATACCTAAACCTTATAAAAATGAACAATAACCTAAACCCTATTCTACCTAGTCCTTATAACAATTGTTATCAATGGGTGTAAAATCAAAACTCGTTACTGCACCCAAAAACAAAATGGCCGCCGCAAGTTTAAATTCAACTTCCGGCGGCCTTATTAAAACAGATGCATCTATGATATTTAATTAGCGAATTAATCTGCAGTTACTGAGCTTAAAACGTACCTGCAAAATTTATTTTATTTATCACCCAACGTTTTCACATTTCTGTACGATGATACAATAAAACGAACAAAAGATACCTAAACCTTATAAAAATGAAAAAGAACCTAAACCTTACTCTACCTAACACTTATCTCAATCCCTGTTAATTTAAATGGGTGCATACAACTCGCTATTGCACCCAAAAAACAAAATGGCCGCCGCTAGTTTAAATTCAACTTCCGGCGGCCTTATTGAATTGACGGTAAGTTCCCGGTGTATTGGCCCAAAACAATCCGAGACTATTGGTATTCAAGGCACAACACGGGAGTTGTTTTATCACTAAAAATCAGTTGTTAAATAATATATACACTAACAGAAAAGTTTACCCTTGCCCACTGATCTATTTGTATTAACATTAATCTTTATTTGCATGAAAAAATAATTAATTTGACCGCATCATATGCCTGTAATCTATCTGCTAAAAGTGTTTTGATTGTATTGAATGGGGCTTTCTAAAACACAGGAACAAAAACTTATCAAGGGCTGCCTTAATAACGACAGGGCATCGCAGGAAGCCTTGTATAAATTATTTTATGCTGATATGCTGCGCGTTTGCTATACCTATCTGAACGATAAGGAATTAGCGCGTGAAGCTTTTAACAGTGCATTTTTAAAAGTATTTCAGTCTATAAAAAATTTTGATGATACAAAGGGTGAATTAGGTGGCTGGATCAGGAAAATCATGATCCATACGTCAATTGATCTATGCCGCAAAGAACTGACCTTTAAACATACAGCGCCTTTGGAAAATGAAGCTGAAGACATCTTTATAGCGCCAACAGTTATAGAACGTTTGCATTTTGAAGACATCCTGGCCAATATCCGCACTTTGCCTTATTCCATGCAAACAGTTTTTAATTTATACATATTGGATGGTTATACACACAAAGAGATCAGCGAACAACTCGGCATAAATGAAGCGACATCGAGATGGCATCTGTCCGAAGCTAAAAAAAGGTTAAAAGCATTGCTTGAAGACCCATCTGAAGGAAGGAGGGAAAAGGCAGTATGAAAAATTTGATCCAATATCTTAAGCTCTGGGAAAAAAAGAGAGGCGAACTGCGGATTAATACCGATGCAGATACCGATTGGATGGAAATGCGCGCTTTGCTGGACAAACATATGCCTGGTAATGATGACGATGGGGGTGGATCAAAAACAGGGGGTATTCGTTTATTGCCGACGATCCTGATCTTTCTTTCGGCAGCGGCCATGATTTATTTTACCGCAAAAGTGGTTCAAACGAAACAAAAGGCGGATCATACTAAATATGAGACATATCAAAGAAGTCACGGTTTCAATGCTGCCGGGAACAGTTCCGCAGCTAAGTCCGGCAATTTGCAATTAGGGTCAGATTCTGTCAGCAATATAAAACAACAGCCTTCAGACGCTGAGAATAAAACAGACAGGAATGCTTCTTCAGCTAAGCCCGGCAATTTGCAATCAGTATCTGATGCTGCCAGCAATATAAAGCAGCCCTCGAATGTTGAGAATAAAACAGACAGGAACGCTTCTTCAGCTAAGCCCGGCAATTTGCAA
>DATHLW010000174.1:0-3868 GCA_035487675.1 Mucilaginibacter sp.
AATTACGCATCCAAATGGTTTCTGGCTTTTAGGCGCTGTGTTCCTGTGTACCACAGGTGCTGAAGCGCTTTACTCAGACCTGGGCCACTGCGGGCGGAAGAACATTCAAATGGCTTGGATATTTGTTAAAATCTGTTTGCTGTTGAACTACTTTGGGCAGGGCGCATGGGTATTATCACAAGCAACCAGGCCAAATTTTGCAACAGTCAATCCGTTCTACGCAATAGTTCCTCATTTCTTTTTGATACCTAGTGTGATCATTGCTACGTTTGCCACTATTATCGCAAGCCAGGCGTTGATAAGTGGTTCGTTCACATTGATTAATGAAGCCATTATCATGAATTTCTGGCCGCGGATTGCAGTAAAATATCCTTCTAATGTCCGTGGGCAGATCTATATTCCTGCTATTAACTGGGTATTATGTTTTGGATGTATTGCGGTGATCTTATACTTTCAGACATCCTCCGCGATGACCGCAGCCTACGGTTTTTCCATCACGATTGCCATGTTGATGACTACCATATTGATGTATTACTATATGCGTTTTAAAAGGCATTGGCCAATTTGGATTGTTACCATTATACTTTGTGTGTTTGTCACTGTAGAGTTTTCATTCTTTTTGGCCAACTCGGTTAAGATATTGAAAAGGTTGTTCTTCCTGGTGTTTGAATTTGGCCTGATATTTACCATGTATGTGTGGTTTAGGGCCCGTAAGATCAATAACCGTTTCTTGCATTTTATCGATTTGAAAGATCAGATTCCCCTGCTTACAGCTTTGAGTGCGGATGAAGGCGTATCCAAATATGCGACACACTTGATCTACCTGACCAAGGCGAATAACAGTAAGCAGATCGAACAGAAAGTAATGTACTCCATATTTAGCCGTAAGCCGAAGCGGGCTGACGTTTATTGGTTTTTGCACATAGAGCGTACGGACGATCCCTATACGATGGAGTATAGTGTAGAAGAGATCGAAGAAAACAAGGTGATCAGAGTAGAATTCAGGTTAGGGTTCAGGATACAGCCCCGCATCAATGTCTTGTTCAGAAAAGTGGTTGAAGATATGGTATCGCGCAATGAACTGGATATCCTTAGCCGTTACGAATCGTTGAAGAAATTCCACATGGCAGCAGATTTTCAGTTTGTGATCATAGAGAAATTTCTTTCATATAATAACGAATTCAGTATTAGCGAGGGCTTCATCCTGAACAGCTATTTTGCCATCAAGAAATTAGCCCAAAGCGAAGCGAAAGCCTTTGGCCTGGATACTAGCGAAACCCGTGTTGAGAAAATACCACTTATTGTAAAACCGGTTAGTAACATTGTTTTGAAGCGGGTTGACCCGGTGTCAAACTATAGGGGCGAGTCTTATTAAAAATATTTTTATGAAGAGTTTGCCCTTTAAATAATATGGCATAACTATTTCCGATATAATACTTTAGGTAAATTATATATAGCTCTTATTAACCGTCCAGGCTAATAAGAGCTTTTTTTGTTTATGTATGGATTTGCTTTTGTATACCTGTTATATATATTTTTGCTTATGCAATAGGTATTATTCTATTGCTTTAACTACTCTGTGTAAAACCAAATCCTCTCAAAACTGTTTACCTAAACATGGCTCAGAATGTATATTTACTGGCGACAGATCCCAACAATCCCTGCAGGGATGTGATTCATTCAAGAGATACTGATTTAAAGGTTAGAGTTTTTTGCCTCGACAAGGAAGAGTTTCATCACAATGCCGGTGAAATTCAATTATTCGGGCAGTGCATCGATGCACTTTATGCTTTTGAAACAGTTGGCATCGTTTCGGATGATGCTTTAGATATTGTGGAAGCTATTCAATGGTATGCTGATTATATTGAATGCCCCGAAATGGAGATACTACCCGAAGATCCCCGTCAGGGTAAAGAAATAGCCATGTAATTTCTATTCATTATTTACGTTCACTTGCAGCTATGAATAATCTAAAAAAGGAGTTGTTCACCCTTTGTGTTAATTATGTAAAAGCCCGTATCGATACAGCCAGGCAGGCTATTGACAATGCGCAGCAAGCAGCCAATGAAGAAACCAAAAGCAGCGCAGGGGATAAGTACGAAACGAGCAGGGAGATGATTCAGCAGGAAACCGACCGCAACCAGGCCCAGCTGAATGAAGCAAATAAATTGCTGATAGCCTTATATCAGATCAATCCTGACTCTATTTCGGCGTCTGCAGTGCCGGGCAGCCTTGTAATAACCAACAATGGTAAATTTTATTTGTCCATCAGTGCCGGGGCCCTGACATTGAACGGGGAAGGTTATTTTGCTGTTTCGCCGGCATCGCCCATAGGTGGAAAGCTGCTGGGAAGAAGAGAAGGGGACGAGTTTAGCCTAAATGGGAAGGATTACGCAATAAAAGAAGTTATTTAATGAAAATTAAGGTATCGTTATATATTTTTTAGGTCCTCTTCTAGGCTTTTAGCCTTGTCCGCAAATATTACTTTGGAATCGATAGAAAGGGCTTTTGTATCGATTGTTTTACAACAGGGCTGCAGCATAAACCCGTGTTAATACGCAGCAAATACCGTGAAAACACTATGGGTTTTTTCGTGAGGCGCTATTAATTTTGGCTTCGACACTTTGAAAGGCATGAAAAAACTGGTATTTATTGATGATAGCCCTATGGATCACTTTATCCTGAAAAGGATATTAAGTAAATATCAATTGGATTATGATGTAACATGTACGACAAATGGAGCTGAGGTGGTCGGATTTTTAGAGCGAAACATGCAGGACTTTGCTAATCTGCCTGATGTTATTTTGCTCGATCTTTACATGCCTGGGTTTGACGGATGGGATTTTTTAGATAAGGTGCAGCATTTATACCCTCACCTGGCCAAGCCCTTAAGGATATATATCCTGTCTTCTTCTATTAACCCAAGGGATATAGAACAGGCAAAACAATACGCTTGCGTTAGGTCATTTATTTTTAAGCCGATAACCCGGGAAGTGCTGGAAAAGCATATTAATGAGGAGTCATCGACGGCCTGAGTCGTGAAACGTTTTGCAGTTTGTTTGCCACGCAAAAGCTGATGAACGAACGCTAAATAGGAGGGGGGTAAGACTCATTATCAACCAAGAGTAGTTAACAACTTAAGAGTGAATGTTGATAAAATCTTAATTGGACGAGAAGGCGATTTGTTAATTTTATGTTATGAAGCAGTTGATTGTAATCCTAATTATTTCAACCCTATTATATTTGGATGGCTCCATTAGAATGAACAAGTTGCAGGAGGATTAATTGTCTAACCTTTTTGTTCTAACCAAAAACCGGATGCTTTTTGCGGGTTCTTGTCATACTTCTATTAAATGTGGTTTTTACAAATAAAAAAGCTGAAAAGATTGACCCTTTCAGCTTTTGCCTTTTAGCTTTCGCCTTATTAACAATATTGTTCGAATGCGCCGATGAGGTTATCTGCAATCATTTGTGCAGGGCGGCCTTCTATCTGGTGGCGCTCTATCATGTGAACCAATTTGCCGTTTTTAAATAAAGCCATAGCAGGCGAAGATGGGGGATAAGGCAGCATATAATTACGGGCCGTATCAACCGCGTCTTTCTCCATACCGGCAAAAACAGTTACCAGCTTATCCGGGTGCTTTTCACTTTGTGAAGCAATCCTCGCTGCAGGGCGCGCATTGGCGGCAGCACAACCACAAACAGAATTTACCATTACGAATACCGTACCTTCGCTCTCAATGGCTTTTTTTACAGCATCAGCATCTTTTAACTCTTCAAAACCTACTCTTGTCAGTTCCTCCCGCATAGGGGTAACTAAATATTCCGGATACATCATTGCTTTTTAATAATTTTTATGTAAAAGTAC
>DATHLW010000175.1:0-4426 GCA_035487675.1 Mucilaginibacter sp.
ATTCCATTAGGCTTGTTGTATTTCCTTGCGATACCCCCTATCAGCCTTGACTTTCTCAATCGTCATTTTGATAATGGAATTGATGCTTGAGGTGAACATCTGTTCGGTATCCAATTCATAATAGGTTTTGCTTTCCATACGCTGTGCGACTGCTCTACCAAACCAGCCCATTTTCCGGGTGACATTTGCGGCCGTATGTGCATTTTCCTGCAGCCACCAACTGATAAAGAAACTTTTGCCAAAAGGACTGGCACATACATAGTAATGGTAGCGTTGCCGGGAAATGCGCAGGTATTCACGCCGGGAGGAAAAGATCCCGCTTTCGTTCAGCGTAACGGGGGTACAGGAGACATCAGGGTATTTGTAGTCTTCGATCATCTTTTTCAAGAGCTCATAAAACTCTTTCGACGACATCTGCAAGTCCTCAAAATGTTGAGAATTGTGCGCATGAATTGTGGGTTGACTTGCCATAGAAATAATACCTAAGGTTTAGTGATACATGGTAAAATTGTCAGTTAAAAATAAAGTGATCGCCGATGTAAAACAACCCGTGTTTTCACGGTATTTTGTGTGTCTGCTCTACAGACAACATTACTATTTTCAAAAAACAAAAAGGAAAAAAGAAACCTGTTGATACGGCGCGGACACGAAGGCAAGGAGGAACGGAATAAATGGGAAATGCGGTGACTGTGGGTTTATGCCGGAAATTCCTTGCCGGCAGTCAGTGTGGGCATGTGCGAGCCGGATAGCTTTGATGCTTTTTTCTGATTGTTTTAAAACAAGTTCCCTCACTCTCGCAGCTTGGGAACTATTTACCTAAACCTTAATCACATTGACAGGTAATCACGCCCGCCAAGAGAATAAATTCAATTCAAAACTACCAATCTTTTGCTAGCGTCCAAGAGCAAACGAAAAATACCGTGTTTTCACGGTACCTCCATTTAGGTAGCCTTTACATTTATTTACCTGTTATCCAACTTGTATTTCCCAAATCAATTATTTAGGTTAGGTATCTAAAATCAACATCATTATGAAAAAACTATTTGCACTGCTTACTGCACTTATGTTCAGTTTCGCCACACTCACCCAGGTACAGGCCTTGCCGTTTGGCGGTTTTCAAACAACAAAACATGTAAAAAAGAATGGGACGCCAGACAAACGCTATAAGGAGAACAAAGCTCCCAAAGGGCCATTGACGAAAAGTGGCAAGCCTGATATGCGATATAAGGCCAACAACCCCAACGCCGGAAAAAAGAAGAAGAAGTCCTAACAACACTATTGCTATTGCAACGCCAAGTACTTTGCTTGGCGTTTTTGTTTCTCCTCATTGAAAAATACCGTGAAAACACGGGTTGCGGGATGTCCTACAATGCCATAACTTTAAACAATCAATTAACGTAACCTTTATTTTATCACTATGGCAAGCTACCAGGTAATCTGTATTACGAAACCTCATCCTACAAGTTCTCACGAACACATTACTCATATTGGGTATTATGAATCTTTATCTCGTCCGCGAATTATTATTACCGTTGAAGATGCCATCCGGCGCATCGATCACAACAAATGGGAGTTTTACGTCAGTGCCCAGCAAGGCACTGCATATGTCGAAGTGGTTCGACTACCAAACCGGAGGCCGTTTATAAAGACCATTCCTGACCGCACTCAAAAAGACAATCTGCTCACCTTACCGCAATGTTAATATGAAAACAATACTTGCAATCATCTTGATGATATCTATGTTTACGGTATCATCATTCGCTCAACGGGTTCGGTATTCCGGCAGGCGTCACAGCTACAGTCATGGTGGGCATTACGCCGGTGGCCACGGCAGTTCCCACCGGGGTGGACATTATCGTAATGCCCGCACTCATAATCATTATGGAAGACACAAACGCTAAGACATGAAAAAAACCATTCTCATCCTGTTAACGCTTATTGTAGCAAGCGTAGGCAATGCTGCGCCGATAAAGTACGTTACCAGGGCTGCCGTTGATTCAGTCTATATCTGTCAAAGCAAATCGGCATACGCATACCACAAATATGAATGCCGGGGCTTGGCCCGATGCACACATGGAATAGTCAAGATTACCAGGGCACAAGCCATTAAATTGGGATACAGGGCCTGTAAGATTTGCTATCAAGAAAAACTATACTGAGTGAACAGGCTTTTTCAATATTTTAAAGACTATCCTGCATTATCTCTCGCATGTTTGACTGCATACTTATATTTATGCACTTACGAATATGAAGTTGGTTATTTGCAAGAATTTAACATATCAAATAACTATTTGATACTTGATGTGACTACAATTCTAAAGGATAGCAGTCACGTAATAGTATTGGCCTTTACAGTACTAAGCGGAGAACAGTTTCTATTTATGATTTTTCAAAAACCTATACAAAAAAGAAGTACGTTTGGTCGTGTCGTGAAATATTTAATACGTTTGGCTGTAGTACTAGTATTCATGTGGATGGCAACATCTATTACGGGGCAAACACTTTTATATATTTTACTATGTGTCTTTGGTATATTTTTCCTTTTTTTCATCTGGCTTATCATTACCACAGCCATAGAAAAATCAAAGAATATTCCACCGGCACCAGAAACCAATCTTCCGAACGAAGATTCTCAAAATTCCACAATTTGGTTCAATAAGTATTTCGGAATTGTGTTTGGGGTTTGCTACCCTTTTATTATCTGCTCTTTTTTTGGTAGCGGAGAAGCGTCTAAAGAGGACAGCTTTCAAGTCCTAACTGATAATAATATCGAGTATGTGGTGATTCGAAAATACGGAGATGAACTAATTTGTAAGGATTTGTCTAAGACAAATCTCGTTGGGGCAAAAACCTTTATCATCAAACTATCAGCAGAAAAACCATTGGTTGTTACGGAAAAGAAACTGGGACAAATAGGTAATTCACGTTCAGTAAGTAATTAATATGCGAGCCGTTCAAAGACGGTGGAGAGAAACGCAACCGTCTGCGAGCTGAGCAAACGGTCCATACAGAGGGAGCGCAGCGAGTGGATGGTATGTCTTACACGAACAAATGATTTCAGGGTGTAATAGTTGCGTAAGGATTAGCGGGGGCTATTACACGCGAAAGCATTTGTGAAGCCGTTTGCGAAAGAGCAGGCGAGCCTAACACAGAAAGCGGCTGACTTTTTATGTATTGCAACGAAGTGAAAGGCATAAAAAGACAGAAGTAGCTTTCATGATGAACGACCTTACTCCGACAAAAAGGATGACAGGTCAGCATTCGCGGTAGCGAATAATAAGCTGGTCAATTTGAGATGTGCTTGAAAAGCTTATATCAAATTGACGAAACCTGGCGTCAGTTTTTGTGGAGTTTGGGAGAGAAGAATACCTTATTTCCTTTGTGTAAAAACGATAATCTTGTTGGGAAAAACCATCTGTTGATCCACATTGGTATGTGCCTAAAGCTTTTATCCGTATAAAAAAAGATGGTGTTACTTTTTGCGGAATTTGGGGGAGAAGAATACCTTAATTACCAAAATGTATTTTTAGATATTTGATCAATAGCCAATGTCTCGCTGTTAAAGTCTTTTAAAGATATTCGGTGAAACTGTAATCTTCCTAGCTTTCCATAAGTAAAAATATCTCTCCTATCAAAAAGCATATAAACTGACTCTTGTGCTCCTTGTACGGGATGAATGCCTAACGCCATGATGGTAAATAGGGGGTATTCCGCTGGAGCAAAAATAGTAGCTTTAAACATATCGGAAAAGCCTAAAACAACATTGCTGCTTGGACTCTTTATTCTATGATCCAAAAAATCGATTATAACAACACATTCCTTTTTCTTAAAATTAAGTACAAATTTTACGTTTCTTTTTCTAAAATAGGAGCTGTCACCTATTGAAAATAGCATTCCTGATTTGGCAGATATACGAGTCTTTCTGATTTTAACGTTTGACCTAAAAATTAAGAAATGAAATCGCAGATAGTCTTGCATCATTGGTATTAACATATCTCTATACTTAATGTTATCGATTATGATGTGGGTAACTTCCTGCGTCAAAAAATCCTTTTTAATGTCAATGCCGCTATACGGACTTAGTGTGGAATCCTGGGTTATCTTATCTTTTAGGTAATAGAAATAATTAGATAAAATTTTATTAGAACTAAAAGGTACATTAATAACAATCGACATGTCCAAAGGAAAAAGAGGGTTATTGATTCGATTCACATTTTCATAAATGCGCTTTTGTTGGGACATTAACTTTCGATTTTTATCTAGTAAATCTTTGGAAGAAACAATCAAAGAATTTTGTTTTGTAAGTTGACTGTGTAGATTTTTTTGAATAGATTTTATAGTATCGTATGAAAGAGTAATGCTTTTAAGAATTTGCTTCTCTTTGGCAATTCTTTCGCTTCTATCATTTCTTTCTTCGTTAGATTTA
>DATHLW010000176.1:0-6659 GCA_035487675.1 Mucilaginibacter sp.
AGTCGGGGTGATCAGCATACAGAATAATAGGATTAGGCTTTCTGAAAGTATCCCTGAACACCTGTTGATGTATAGTATACCAAAGCTCGCTTTCCTGGGCAAAACGTTTTATCGTACTGTCATTTTTGATGTAATAGTAGATCTCGAAGTGCGGGGTTTTGTATACTTTGAATTTAAGGTTCTTGTAACGTACCTTATTCTGCCCGAAGTATTGCGCCTTTGCATTTTGACTGATAGATACAGCAGCAATACTACACAACAGAATTAAAGCGTATTTTTTGAGCCTGAGGAAGCCCGGGTATAGTCTATTCATAGATACATTTATAAAAAATACACGCCAAATTTAGGGTTTCAAAGCCTGAATTTATTTAAAGCTGTAATATAACAGTTGAAACGCAAAGAAAATTATTGCCTGCCTAAATTTAACATTTGAAACTAAGCACCAACCATTATTTGTTTTGTGTTGTTGGTTTGTTTTCAGGATTTTCTTCATCCGTCGGAGCCTGCAGCTTCGTAGTATCCACCGGGGCATTCAAACTATCTGTTTCCAAACTATCAACTGACAAACGCGGTGACGGGCAATTATATTCTTTAGTAATTTTTGTCCACGGTTTTGGAAACGAACCATACGTATATCCAGATTTTGGATCGGCATAAACCTTTTCCATAAACCGCCCGAAAATCGGTAGCGCAGTATGTGAGCCTTCGCCTGTTTCGGAACTTGTAAAATGTACGCTCCGGTCATCTGCGCCCACCCAAATACCAGTTACCAGGTCCCTGGTAATACCCATATACCAGCCATCCACATATTTTGATGATGTACCTGTTTTGCCACCTATCTGATTATCCTTTTTCCATAAACCTGGATACTCCCACAAAGCCTGCGAAGTACCACCTGGTTCTTCCATACCACCCCTGAACATATACAACATCAACCAGGCTGTCTCGTCGCTTAATACCTTTTCAGTTTTTACTTTAAACTCTGCCAGCACATTATTATCCTGATCTGTTATTTTGCTTACGAGAATCGGGTCTATACGGTTGCCCTTATTCAAAAAGGTGCTGTAAGCACGTACCATCTCATACACCGAAACATCATTCGTTCCCAATGAAACAGAAGGAACAGATTTCAGAGGACTTTCAATCCCGCATTTGTGTGCATATTGTACTATTTTATCCCAGCCAACTTTTTCGGTCACCTGTGCTGTGATAGAATTGACTGATTTTCCCATAGCCCACCTCAATGACATATCCATATAGCTGAAATGGAAATCGGCGTTTTGAGGCTCCCAAACATCAGGTTTACCATTATCTGTGAATTTGATAGACACAGGCTGATCAGTGAATTTATCACAAGGGGTGAATCCGTTATCTAAAGCGGTAACGTAGGCAAAAGGCTTAAAGGTTGAACCCGCCTGACGTTTTGACTGGTTCACATGGTCGTAATTAAAATAACGATGATCTATACCACCAACCCATACTTTTATTTTTCCAGTCGATGGCTCGATCGTCATCATACCCGTATTAAGTATTTTGGAATAATATTTTATGGAATCAACACTTGAAAACATCGTATCGCGATCTCCATTCCACGAGAAAATGGTCATCTTCTTTTTCTTTTCGAAGTATTGTTTTATCTGGGTTGTATCGCCATGATATTTCTGCTCGAGCAACTTATAAACCGGTAAATGTTGTTCGGCTTTAAGAATAAAGTCGGTGATAATGTTTCCATCCAGGTCTCGCCAAGGTGTTTTATTTCCCCAAAGATTGTAAAAGCGTTTTTGCAGCATTTTCATTTTTTCTGCCACTGCTTCCTCGGCATATTGTTGCAAACGCGAATCAATAGTAGTGTAAATCTTCAGACCATCCTCATACAAGTTATAGCCGTTATCCTTGCACCACTTATCCAGCCATTTTTCAACGGCACGACGGATGTATGAATCACCCTGCCATTCGTTGTCGATATAACTTAGATTGAGATTAAGGGGCTGTTTTACATCCGAATCATATTCTGCTTTAGTAATATATTCGTATTTCTCCATCTGGCTCAATACGGTATTGCGCCTTTCTATACTCTTTGATGGGTTTTTAATGGGATTGTAAGTCGATGTTGCTTTAAGCATGCCTATCAATAAAGCTGCCTGAGGTGCTGTTATTTTATCTGGGGTCTTATTGAAATATTTAAGAGAACCTGCCTGTATGCCGAAGGTATTATTACCGAATGGAACCGTATTGAAATACAATGTCAATATGTCCTCTTTGCTATAGTTTCGTTCTATCTGGAAAGCAGTGAACCATTCTTTTACTTTAGAAACTATAGTACGGATCACAGGCACATGGCTTGCAAGCCCCTGGGATTTCTTTTTACGAGTTTCAAAAAGATTTTTTGCAAGTTGCTGGGTTATGGTACTGCCACCGCGTTTATCGCCTTTGGCAGTAGAGAGCATACTGCTAAAGAAAGAATAGAAATCAACACCGTTGTGTTTATAGAAACGAACATCTTCGGTAGCTACTAAGGCATTTACCAGACTGGTGGATATGCTTTTAAATTCGACAGGGGTACGGTTCTCTTTTGAGTAGCGTCCTATCAATTTACCATCAGCATAATAAACCTCTGACGACACGGACATTTCGGGATTTTTAATATCATGTATTGTGGGCGAATAACCAAAAAGCCAGAGGAAGTTTAGCTCAATTGAACAAAAGAAGATAATAATAAAGTAGATGAATATGACGAAATACCGGAGGAATTTGTTTTTAATACGTCGAAACATTGGGTAAAGATGTAAAATTATGGCGCTAAATCATAGCCAGCGCGACAAATATATACAACGCAATAATAACAGCTAAATTTTAAACTAACTTAGTAATGGCATATTTACGCCGGCTACATTTTACCATGAAACAGTTTATCAAAAAATTTAAAGTAACAGACGGGAAAAACTTTTCTCTGCGAGATTTTGATACAGCCTTTACCGCTGAATATAAAAAAGAAGATGCTGAAGAGGTATTAGTAGACCTGCTCAAAAATATGGTTAGCATACAGGAAGAGTTGTACGCCGCCAAGCAATACTCACTCCTGATCATTTTCCAGGCTATGGATGCAGCAGGAAAAGATAGCGCAATTAAGCATACCATGTCGGGCCTGAATCCACAGGGATGCCAGGTATTCAGTTTTAAGCAACCGAGCAGTGAGGAATATGCGCATGATTTTCTATGGCGGCACTACAAAGCATTGCCTGAATGCGGCCGCATAGGTATTCATAACCGGTCTCATTACGAAAATGTGCTTATCGCTAAGGTTCATCCCGAATTGCTTTTTAAAGAGAATATTCCCGGTATCAGGAAGCCAGAAGACGTGGGTAAGGATTTTTGGGATAAACGATATCGTAGCATACGCGAATTTGAACAGCATTTGCACAGGAATGGTACCGTGATTATCAAATTTTTTCTGAATGTTTCAAAAGAGGAACAGAAAAGACGGTTTTTGAAACGAATAGATGACCCGGAGAAAAACTGGAAGTTTTCTGTTGAGGACGTTAAAGAAAGAGGCCATTGGGGTGAGTACATGAAGGCTTATGAAGAAGCAATAAGTGAAACCGCTACACCTGAAAATCCGTGGTATGTGATACCTGCGGATAAAAAATGGTTCACGCGGATTGCTATCTCAGAAATTATCCTGCACACAATTGAAGAATTAAAATTGAAATATCCTGTTTTGCCAAAAGCTGAAAGGGATAAATTACAGGAAATAAAAATAATGCTTGAAAAAGAATAGAGACGCCTCAATCCGGGGCGTCTCTATTCTTTTTCTTACACCAAATTATGGGGGTGTGAATACAGCCGATATGCTGTTGTTATCAAATGCCTGAAAATAATGTTTGGGCCTTTTCGCCAATTAACGGAATTGGTTTCTTTTCTCCATTAACGGCACCGATAAACCCAATAAGCCAAAGAACAATAAAGCCTATCCGTATGATCCAGTTTATGGCTATAATAGAAAACCAGCCAGTGGCAAAACCTGATGAAAAAAATATGGCGGCAAAGATCATTCCTAATATCCAGGAAACCAGAAATGAAACAATATGTAGTAAAAGCGTTTGCCGAAGCTGGTAACTTCCAAGTTCAGTTTTGTTATTTTGATGCATCGCAAAATATGCAATTAACCAACCTATAATAGTAATGTAGCTGACAATACCGACATTCTTTCCGTTGTCGGTAGTCGAGATGTTGTTGTTCGGTTCCATTTGATAATTAGTTATTTAGGTTTGTTTACTGTAGTAAAAATAAACTAATTAAAATGGAATTTCCAACTAATGAGTGAATTTATTCTGTCGTTATCTCATAGGGGAAAATATAGTATGGCTGCCCCTTACTTTCGTGCCGGTTCGGCAAGGGGTCATACTGTTTTGCAACTAGTTTTATCTACCAGCTTTGAATTGAGCGGTTAAAATTAAAACACTTTGTTTTGCCAAAAGCTAAAAAAGATAAACTGAGGGGAATGAAAAAATGCTTTAAAAAAATAGAGGCGCAATGCATTGCGCCTCTATTTTAGTTAGGTTCTTTAAAAAAATTATGTGTATAAGGTCAAATGGATGAAAATAAAGATTGTGCTTTTTCACCGATCAATGGAATAGGTTTCTTTTCGCCGTTAACCGCGCCAAGAAAGCCTATGACCCAAAGGGCTATAACCCCTGATCTCATTAGCCAGTTTAAAGCCGATGCAGCCCAAAAGCCCTCCGCGAAAAGGAGGGAATAAAAAATCATATTTAAACCATAGATTACAATCGCTGCAGCAATATGAAACAGCAGCGTTTGCCTTAACTGGTAGCTCCCCAGGTCAGTTTTATGGTGGTGCATTGCGAAAAATGCAATAAGCCATCCAACAATAAAAAAATAGCTGACGACACCGGCTGCTTTTCCGTCATCACCTGTCGAAAAGTTGTTATTTGGTTCCATCTGATAATTAATTACTTAAGTATTGGCTAAGTAAAATTAACTAATTATTAGATGAATTTCCTAATAAATACAACAATTATTCTATGCTGATCTCATCAGCAAAAATATAGGATGGTTGCCCTTTACTTTCGTGCCACTCGGGCAGGGGGCCATACTGTTTTGCAACCAGCTTTATGTACCGGGCTTTGACGTTTAGATCAGCTTTAAAATCCTGTGTTTGTATATTCAGGTCCTTTACATCCACTTTTGTATTTACCGTGGTAACCAGTTTGAAATTTTTGTTATCATCTGAAACCCAATATTCCACATATTTCGGAAAAACAATCCATGAACGCGTGTCCTGTAAAGTACCGATGGATACTGATTTGATTGGCTTTACTTGTCCCATATCAATCACCGCAGCCAGATCATTACCCTGGTAGCCCTGCCAGTGGCCCAGCCTCCAGTTAACGGTTCCTCTAAGGCCGTCTATCAAACTTTCATCGCCTTGCGCAGGATAATTGGGAAGATATTTTGTCAGAAGCGACAATTTAATATCATCCCTTATTTTGTTGAATGTGCCTGCATCTACAAAGCTTGATTTTCCATCCTTTACAGCAATGGCTTTAATAGTTGTAGTGGCAGATATGCTGATCGGTTTGGTGTATAGGGTAGAAGATGTTGTTGGTATAGAACCATCCAATGTATAATAGATCTTCGCATCCGCATCAAAGCATTTGATAGTAAGATCAAAGGTCTTTTTAAAAGTAGGCGACGCATTTAAAAAGTATGGGTTAGAAACTATCAGATCATCTGAAATTTTGGATACTGATTTTTCCAGGTCCTGAACAAAAAGTTTATTTGCTAACCTACCAGTATACACATCAAACTGACCGCCATTTTCTATCTCCTTATCGTCGAGATAAAGCTTATTATACTGTTTCTTGTTTAGAATCATACCCTGAAGGTAAGTATTCTGAAAACCTACACTTGCGCCCGAGTTAGTAATGGTAAATTTCTTGCCATTTTCAAGGTTGATCACGGTTTTGTCAAACTGTGGCATACCGATCTGGTATTGAGTCTGACCAGGCTGAATAGTATAAATACCCAGTGAACTCATTACGTACCATGCCGACATCTGCCCGCAATCTTCGTTGCCCGACAGGCCTTCCGGCATATTGCTGTATTCCTCTTTAAGAATGCGGTTTACCCACATCTGGGTCTTGTCAGGCGAATCAGTGAAATTATACAAATAGGCCATATGGTGGCTTGGCTCGTTACCATGCGCATACTGACCGATCAAACCTGCAACATCCGGTTGGTCACGACCGCTTAATTTGGATGTAGTAGTAAATAGCTCGTCCAGCTTGGCCTCAAATTTATCTTTGCCACCCATACGGTTGATCAGTCCCTCCACATCCTGGGGGGCCAGGAAGGAATACTGCCATGCATTCCCCTCAGTGTAGTTGTTATTCACATCGGTCGGATCGAATGGTGCATACCAGCCGCCATCAACACGGGCCTGCATAAATCCGTTCTGATCGTTAAATAAGTTTTTCCAATATTGGGCACGCTGAATAAACTCGCTGTAATCCTGTGGCTTGTTCAGCATTTTTGCCATTTGTGCAATGCACCAGTCGTCATAAGCATATTCCAGTGTTTTTGATACAGACTCGTGCTCATCATCAGCCAATACTGCTCCATTTTTACGGTAACTATCA
>DATHLW010000177.1:0-2365 GCA_035487675.1 Mucilaginibacter sp.
CAACTCCGGGTATTTGTTTAATATTTTGAGCCAAAACTTTCAATTTTCCGCTTGCATCCCTCCAATTATTAATTGTTATAATGGCATCCATTTTAAAACCCTTGTCAGCATCTTTCATAAACTTGATCTGCGCCCCTATAACTATCGCACCAATAATAAACACCAGGGAAATGGCAAACTGAAATACGATAAGCACCTTCCGCAAACTCCATTGCCCAGCGCTATTTTGAACAGCTATCCCTTTTAAACTCAATACCGGCATATAAGAAGACAAAACCTTTGCCGGGTATAAACCCGCAAGCATCGAAGTGATAAATGTAACCAGTACCAGGAAGATCAGCGTCGTTGTATTAAATGGTTCAAATTTTACCCCCTCAGGAATAAATGAGTGAAATAAAGAAAGTGTGGGCTTTACAAACACAACAGCAATGATGACCGCGAAGAAGGTAAGCAAAAATGTCTCTATTAAAAATTGCAAAACAAGAGTTGTTCTGCTGCTGCCCATTACTTTTCGAATACCTATTTCCTTCGCTCTTTGTATGGATTGTGCTGTTGATAAATTAATAAAGTTTACTGCGGCAATTATCAGAATGAATAAAGCAATACCCATCAGGGTATATAATATGGGCAGATAAGGTTTTCTAAAGTCATCACCGTCATCGCCCCGATGAAAATCTTTAGCAAAATGGATGTCGCCCAAAGACTGAAGCTGCATCGTCAGTTTTCCACTTGGTGGGAGTTTTACATTCTTTTTTATAAATGCTGCGAACTGCGCATTGATCTGTGAGGCCGTAATACCCTTGTTTAATTTCACAAAAGCCATTGATTGGTGCGGGCTTAAACTTTTCCAGTCGTCACTTGCAATCTGTTTTTTTAAATATCCGTTTTGAATGTTTTTTATAGACATAAATGCTGTATAGCCAAAGTCTGTGTTTTGATCCCAATCTTTTATGATGCCCGTAACACTTAACTGCAATGAATCATCATACAATATGGTTTTGCCAATCATTTCATCAAAAGGAATGTTACCAAAATATTTGCGGGCGTTGCTTTCAGTAAGCACTACTTTATTAGGTTCACTTAATGCAGAAGCATGGTTTCCGGCAAGCCATGCGTATTTAAAAATGTCAAAATACTGTGGGTCGGTGACTATGATTTCATTCCCGCCATTAAAAACTTTTACTTTTTTATCAGTATTTTTAATACTCACTTTCCCATTATAAAAATGCAATGCCGCTTTCGCTTCAAATCCTGATATAACATATTGAAAGGCCGCCAAATCACGAAAAGGACTGTTTAAAAATTCTTTCTCACCGTTTGGCCCCTGTAATTCTCCTGTAATACGGTAAATACGTTCTTTATTCGGATGAAATTTGTCAAAGCTGAACTCATAATTCGTGATAAGAAAAATAATGATACAAGCACAAATGCCTAATGCAAGCCCAAGTACATTGATGAAACTGTAAGACTTATTTCGCGTAATAATCCGCCAGCCGGTTTTAAAGTAGTTCCTGATCATAATGTTTGAAATTATACATGTTAATTTATAAACTCTAAAATTCTGGCGCGTTTTACCTTCGCCTTTAACCTTTCTGCTCCACTTATTACATAAAATATGTGCCAATAATGTAATTATTTGAATTGCAACATGTTAGTCAATTGCCTTGTTTTCATGTGTTCGTATCCGAACAATTTGTGTGCGGTTTTGGTTGATTTTCTAAAAAGGTGATTGTAACACATTTTGCCTAAGTAGCGTCCTGACCTTTTAAATAAAAACTTTTATAATTTAGCTAAAATATTAACTGATCAGCCCATGAGTAAATTTCTCTTCTTCATTCTGTTGTGTTTTACTACATCCGTGTTTGCACAAAAAACATATGTCCAATGCGGCAAACTGATAGACGGAATATCCAACAAGGCGCAATCAGAAATGACCATCATAGTTGAAGGGAAGTTAATTACAGACATTCAAAAAGGTTATACCAGCGGTGGCCCGGGCGATAAAGTAATCGACCTGAAAAATAAAACCGTAATGCCCGGCCTGATCGACTGCCACGTGCACCTGGAACATCAGCACAGCAAAAACACCTTGATCGAAGGTTTCACGCTTACCGATGCCGACATGGCGTACCAGGCAGCCGTTTATGCTAAAAGAACGTTAATGGCAGGTTTCACTACGGTACGTGATCTGGGCGGATCGGGTGTAAATATTAGTCTGCGCAAGGCTGTAGCACATGGTTTGGTGGATGGCCCCCGAATTATAACCGCCGGGCGCGCTATCTCGGCAAGCGGTGGACATATGGATAATTCAGATGGCTTTAGGGACGATGCTTTCAACCATAAAATGGGACCGGATGATGGTGTA
>DATHLW010000178.1:0-4907 GCA_035487675.1 Mucilaginibacter sp.
ACCAATCCTAACATTTCGGTTACAGGCTCTGATGAGAACTACCTGGTAACAGGCGGCCGCAAACTGGGCTACGGGCGTAGTTTTTCGATATCGGAGCTGCAGCATGGCGATAATGTGGTAATGATTGGCAACGAGATCAAAAAGCGCCTTTTTAAAAACGAAGACCCTATCAATAAACTCATTTTTATTGGTAATTATAAATTCAGAATAGTTGGTGTGTTTGCATCTAAAGGATCAAGCGCCGGTTTTGGTGGTGATAAATTTTGTGTTATCCCGGTACTGAAGGCAAAACAAATGGATACATTGAAAAACATCTCATTCAATGTGACCGTCAAAGTAAACAATCCGGATAAATTGGATGCGACCATCGGTGAAGCTACTTCATTATTCAGGAATGTACGTGGTTTAAGTATTTCGAAACCAGACAATTTTGAGATATCAAGAAGCGATTCGGTTCAAAAAGAATTGGCGGGAAATATTGCAGCAATGACTGCCGGTGGAGCACTTATTGGTATTATTACCCTCGTGGGCGCTGCTATTGGTTTAATGAATATCATGCTGGTTTCGGTCACTGAACGTACCCGCGAGATAGGTGTGCGAAAGGCTATCGGCGCCACTCCATCAGTGATTCGCAAACAATTCCTGATCGAAGCCATAGTGATATGTATCATTGGGGGGATCGGTGGTATTATATTAGGTATTGCAGTGGGCAATTTAATAGCAGTACAGATCAGCGGTACATTTGTAATTCCATGGACATGGTTGATAGCAGCTATTTGCCTTTGTACTCTTATTGGATTGCTATCTGGTTACTATCCGGCAAACAAAGCTTCGAAACTTGATCCTGTTGAGGCCTTGAGATACGAATAGCTTTTAGAGCCAAGAGTCAAGATACAAGAATCAAGATGTATTAATTTAATTGGTTTACTGAGTCAGTCATGGCTCCTGACTCTTTATTCTTGACTCTTATTTCAGCATTACATTCTTGATGGGATAATCCTGCAGCAGGCGCTGCACGTAGGGCATATCTAATGCCTTTCTAAATGCTGAAGCATGCCTTAAATGGTGCATATCGCTTGACATAAAATCCACTATTTCGCTATCCACCATTGCTTCAGCCATTTTTTTAGCTTCTTTACCGTAATACCCTGTCAATGATATGGTATTCACCTGCAAATCGCAGCCCCAATCGCGTAAATTCTTTAATTGTTCAATATCAAGGTAAGAGTATCTTTCGGGGTGGGCAAGTATAGGCTTATAACCCAATTCCTTCATTTTCTGTATTACTCCTATAACATTCATTGGCAAACTGACAAATGAAAGCTCAAATAAGGCATAATTATCGCCCATGGTAAATAATTTGTGATTATTCACACGGGCCTCAAAGGTTTCGTCAAAGTAATGTTCGGCAGCAGCTTCGATCTCAATATCAATTTTTTGCTTCTTTAACTCGGCTCTGAGTATAGTAAGTGCATTCCCGATTGTCCCAGGGGTATTCCGGTAATAATCGGCCATCACATGGGGGGTAGCGATTATCTTTTTGATCCCCAAATCCATCATTCTCTTGATAAGTTCGATAGATTCCTCGGGGTTTTGTGCACCGTCATCAATCCCCGGTAGAACATGCGAGTGCATATCTACTGCGATCGACTCATAATTCAACGTTACAGAAGCCTCCTTTTTCTTAAAAAAACTAAACATTTTTATCTGTTAGTATACTGTTCGTTATAATATTGCTGGTAATGTCCCGATGTCACATCAGTAAGCCATTCTTCATTGGCCAGGTACCAGTCAACTGTTTTCTCCAGGCCTTCTTCAAAAGTAATGCCTGGTGTCCAGCCCAATTCATTTTTCAACTTGCCGGCATCGATAGCATACCTTAGATCGTGCCCGGCCCTATCAGTTACAAAAGTGATCAGCTTTGCTGATTCTCCTTCTGACCTACCCAGTTTTTTATCTAATATGGAGCATAGCAACCTGATAAGGTCAATATTTTTCCATTCGTTATGCCCGCCAATATTATAGGTTGATCCTGCCTTGGCCCGGTGAAATATCAGGTCGATGGCACGGGCATGGTCCTCTACCCAAAGCCAGTCGCGCACGTTCTCTCCTTTCCCATATACGGGAACGGGTTTATTTTGTTTGATATTATTGATGGCCAGCGGAATTAATTTCTCCGGAAAGTGAAACGAACCATAATTATTGGAACAATTAGAGATCACAGTATCCAATCCGTAGGTATCGTAATAAGCCCTAACAAAATGATCTGAGCTTGCTTTTGATGCCGAATAGGGTGAATGAGGATCGTAACTGGTCGTTTCTGTAAACATCCCGTCTTCGCCTAAACTACCATATACTTCATCCGTCGACACATGATAAAAACGGGTTTTATCATATTTACCTTTCCAGTAGTTGCGCGCTGCATTCAATAAAGTCACTGTGCCCACCACGTTGGTCATCACAAATTCAATGGGGTTAGTGATCGACCTGTCCACGTGTGATTCTGCTGCCAAATGAATTACAGCATCAGGCTGTTCGGTTTCAAAAAGCTGATTTATAAAATCGGCATCAACAATATCACCTTTTACAAAACGGTAGTTCGGCAGATGCTCAATATCCTTTAAATTGGCCAGGTTACCGGCATAGGTCAGTTTATCAAGGTTGATAATGGTGTAATTGGGGTAATTTTTTACAAACCTTCGAACAACATGCGACCCGATAAACCCTGCTCCACCTGTAATAACTATTTTCTGCATTTCTACTCTTCTGATTATTGTATAGGGTTTTGTGCAATATATTTTTCCCACGCCCAGGCCGATGACATCATCGCATCGATACCCAATTCGGCTTTCCAATGCAATTTTTCTTCTGCTTTGGATACATTGCCCCATACCTGTTCAACATCCCCGCTACGGCGCGGGCCAATTGAATAATTTAATTTCACAGCCGTAACACGTTCAAAAGCAGCGATGATCTCTAAAACTGAATTTCCGTTACCAGTACCAATATTAAATACATCATAGCCTGTAAACTCGCTTTTCTCCATTAATCGTAGTGCAGCAACATGGGCCTTAGCCAGATCTACGACGTGGATATAATCACGAACGCAACTGCCATCTGGCGTATTGTAATCATCACCGAAAACGGTTATTTTTTCCCGTTTGCCGATAGCAGTCTGGGTAATAAACGGTACCAGGTTTTGTGGCACGCCAATGGGTAATTCGCCGATCATGGCTGAATCATGTGCACCAACCGGGTTAAAATATCTTAATGCAATCACCTTGTAGGCAGATCCTGCAGCTACGGTGTCGAACAATATTTCTTCGGCTATTTGCTTGGTATTGCCATAAGGGGATTGTGCAGGTTTGATCGGCGCCTGTTCGGTAACCGGTAACACATCCGGCTGACCGTAAACCGTGCAGCTTGATGAAAACACAAAATTAACCGGCTTGCCAGAATAGCTTTCCAATAAATTAATAAGCGAATAGATATTGTTACGATAGTACTTCAATGGCTGTTGTACCGATTCTCCTACCGCTTTAAAGGCAGCAAAATGAATAACGCCGGCAATATCAGGTTCGGAAGTAACCAGGTTTTTTATTGCTTGTTCATCACTCAGATCGATTTCGTAAAATACCGGCCTTTTGCCTGCTATTTTAGTGATCTGATCTAATATTTTAGGCTGAGAGTTGGAAAGGTCGTCTACGATCACCGGCTCAAAACCAGCATTGATCAATTCAACCACAGTATGTGAGCCTATATAACCCAGGCCACCTGTAACTAATATTTTCGACATTATCTTTTGTTATAATAGGTAAAATCTTTATGATGAATCTCTTGCTTAGGAAGCGATTTGAAGTACTCGTAAGTTATCTTCAAACCTTCACTTCTTGATACTTTTGGTTCCCATCCCAATATCGCTTTAGCTTTCGTAATATCCGGCCTGCGTTGCTTCGGATCATTTTCCGGCAGCTGTTTACTTACTAATCTCTGATCGGTACCCGTAAGTTTGATAATTTCCTCGCCAAATTCCTTTATGGTGATCTCATCCGGGTTACCAATATTCATCGGTAATGCATAGTCGCTGAATAAAAGGCGGTAGATCCCTTCTACCAGATCATCCACGTAACAAAACGAGCGTGTTTGTGAGCCATCGCCAAACATGGTTAATGGTTCGCCGCGCAAAGCCTGGCCTATAAAGGCGGGTAAAACGCGACCATCATTCAGGCGCATACGCGGCCCGTAGGTATTAAATATTCTTACAATACGGGTCTCTAAGCCATGAAAATTGTGATAGGCCATGGTGATTGCTTCCTGGAAGCGCTTGGCTTCGTCATATACTCCACGTGGGCCAACCGGATTTACATTGCCCCAGTATTCTTCGGGTTGCGGGTTTACCGTAGGATCGCCATAAACTTCTGATGTAGATGCAATCAGCATCCTGGCCTTTTTAGAACGAGCCAAACCAAGTAGGTTATGTGTCCCTAATGAACCAACCTTTAATGTCTGGATAGGTATTTTTAGGTAATCTATCGGGCTGGCGGGAGAGGCAAAATGGAGGATATAGTGCAAATCTCCGGGCACATACACAAACTTAGAAACATCGTTCTGGTAAAACTCAAAATTAGGGAGTTTGAACAAGTGCTCAATATTACGCAGATCGCCGGTAATCAGATTATCCATGCCAATGACATGAAAATCTTCCTTAATAAACCTGTCGCATAAGTGCGAACCTAAAAAGCCGGCGGCCCCTGTTATCAGTACCCGTTTGCGGTTGTCCATTATTCAATAACTTTTCTGCCTATGCTGTTATAATAAAACCCGCAATCGATCATTTTTTGCAGGTCGTACAAATTACGGCCATCAAAAATAACTTTATTTTTTAGTTGATTTTCAAGCAAATCAAA
>DATHLW010000179.1:0-9156 GCA_035487675.1 Mucilaginibacter sp.
GGAAGAACCCATCAGTTTGCAATGGTTTGACCACCCGCAGGAAAAAGCGGCACATGTATTTGACTATGAACCGAGGCTGTTTGCCCTCATTAACCGCTTAACGGGATTATTAAATGATTACGATTATGAAGAACCTGACAAATAATTTTTGTAACGACTACCGGGCGATAAAAGCCCTCCTGATTTGCGAGAAGCAAATCAGGGATGACGATGGGCAACAGCACAGTATTTATGTGGAAAGCTACGACATCGGGAAGTATGGCAACCCTATTAACGCCCATCCGTTAAGCTACCGGGAGACCCTGCAACTGAGCAGCTTGTTCCAGGCTGCCGAAGAACTGAAAACGGGTTACCTGCGGAGCAGGGGCGTAATGCCGGGCAAGGTATTGTATGTTAACCCCCAATTGTCGGGCTATGCGGTTTGGTACACGCCACCGCAGGAAGTACCCTTGTTCTTTGCTTCGGCATTGGGCATTACTTCCGGCAGGGGAAAAGTGCCTGCAATGGTTTGGCAGGCAGGCCGGAACGAATTAAAGGTTTACGCCTTAAAAGGAAACCGGAAGCCGGATTGCCGAACTAAGCTGTTTCACGCCCCGTTCTTTAACATTTACAATGATGGCAGGGTATGTATGGGAACGGTAAGGATCAATATCACCGAAGCCGCAAGACTGGAGGATTTTATGGGGCAATGGGAAACCTACTTTTGGAACAGCTACTTCAGCCATTTGATGTCCGATTTTAACCCCGTAACTGAAAATATCGTCCAGTTATGGCAGGCACAGGTAAGCACCGACAGTCCTTTTCCCACCCAAACTTTAAAGCCAACTAATTTTACACTACAAAATCTATTGACATGAGAGCGAAGAAAGTAAACACGGTAAAGCCAAGTGTACATATCGTAGAAAAGACCCTGCTTAATCCCTATAATCCTATATTAATTAATCTCATTGGCGCAGGGGGTACGGGAAGCCAGTTTTTGACGGCATTGGGAAGAATGAACCATGCCCTGATTGCACTGAACCACCCCGGTTTGTTGGTACGGGTATTTGACGATGATAAGGTAGAACCCGCCAACCTCGGCAGGCAGTTGTTTACTACCGCTGAGCTTGGCCTTTACAAGGCGGTAGCCTTAGTGAACCGCATCAACCTGTTTTTCGGCACGAACTGGAAAGCCATAACCGAAAGGTATAACAGGGACACGCTACTGGAGGACCCCGATTTAGGTATGGCGGAGTTTACCATATCCTGCGTGGACACGGTTTCCGCAAGATTTGAAATAGCGGAACTGCTGTTGGAAATCACTAAAAGGATTTCCTACGCCCGAAACAAACCCCTGTACTGGATGGACTTTGGCAACAGCAAAGAGACCGGGCAGGTGGTATTGGCTACATTGGCCGCGATAAAGCAACCCGACAGCAAAAAGTTCGAAGTCGTAGGCAGCCTGCCCTTGGTCACCACGGAATTTGGGGAATTATTAAAACAGTCGGAAACTACCGACCATACGCCAAGCTGTTCCTTAGCGGATGCCCTCGGCAAACAGGACTTATTTATCAATTCGGCACTGGCAAATTTAGGGGCTTCGCTCCTTTGGCAGATATTCAGGGAGGGCATGTTATTCTACAGGGGCTTTTTCCTCAACCTCAAAGAGTTCAGGACAACGCCTATAAAGGTAACTGCTGTTGCGCAGGAAATCAAAATGCCGCCGGGAGCGATCACGGCAAAGCAGCTTAGTTAACAATGAACGAAATAAACAAGGCAATGAAAATCACGGATTTGGATGGTAAGGAAATTGCCGTAACGGATTTGGCAATGGCACTGATACAGGCTGACGATTACCGTCACTACAGGGTTAAAAAGCCCACTCTATACCAGCTGCATTTATATGAATATTGGGAAGATTTCTACCAAAAACTCCTGATATTGGACGAGGAAATAAAAAGGCAACAGGAACGGTTATGATACGGTACACCACGGGAAATATAATGGATTCAAGTGCGGAGGCATTGGTCAATACGGTCAATACCGTGAGGGTGATGGGGAAAGGGATTGCCCTGCAATTTAAACAGGCTTTCCCCCATAACTTTAACGTGTACAAACAAGCCTGCGATAGCGGGCAATTGACGACCGGCAAAATATTGGCCGTTATAGACAGGGAACTATTGTTGGGGGAAAGGCTTATCATCAATTTCCCGACCAAAAGCCATTGGAAATCGCCCTCGGCTTATGAATATATCGAAAGCGGGCTAATTGCCCTTGTTGCTTATCTTAGGGAAAATCCCGTTAAAAGTATGGCGATGCCCGCTTTGGGCTGCGGGAACGGAGGCTTGGACTGGCATAAGGTCAGGCCAATGATTGAACAGCATCTGTCCGCGCTCGATTTGGCGATATGGGTTTATGAGCCGGGAAACCATTAACTTTGTGAACGCATGACTTACGAAGAAGCAAAAGATTACGTTAAAAGCAAATATCACTTTCTGCTACACACATACACCAATACGGTGGATTGGGTGCTGATGGATTTGTACATTTCCTATCAAAGTGATGTGGAAGAAGCTGTCGAACAGCGTGCAGCAATCAAACGTCATATCCAAAGCATTTTGGACGGCTATGTATCATGGAAAACGGAAGACCACGTGAATTACGAGGTAGAAAGCACCGCCCACCGTTACGTCGAGGATGATATATTGGAGGTTCTGAATTATATTTTGGTGGCTGACCATCCCCGGCCAACCTTTATTCCGCAGTTATTTTCTAAAAGGCTGGCTAATCTTGGCCTTGAGCTTTCTGTAACTGACTTTTACAGATACCGCTAAAATTGCCCGGCGGGCGGGCATTCGCCCGCCCCATTTTTCGCCCCGTGTTTTCGTATCGTTGATCGCTTTGGTGAAAACACGGGGCGCTCCAGCTCACCAGACTTTATATTTCAAAGCAATGATACATCAGCTTTTTCCACGCCTGGCAAGGGCTGCAAAAAATGAAGCATTTTATTCGCGCTAAGGTAAGTAACCAATTGACCCAGCCAGTTATAGTTAAATCCGTCAGTTGAAATGAGTTCAGTGGGGGTTTTTGCCAGAATTTGCTTTAAAGTACCAAACCCCATTTTTTGGCAACCACGGTCAAATTCTTCACCAAGGCCCAGGTCGGTAATTGGTTTGTTGATAACAGCTTTTATCTCCATCGTCGTGAATTTAATAACGTAAAAATAGGAAATATAATTCGATGGGAAATGGTTTGAAAGGATAACCTGAACAGAATCAGATTTCCAGGTAATCCGTTATAAAATTAAACAACAATTCAGTAATCTCCGGCCTGATCTCTTTCCTGGCATTGGGGTTGATGGTGACTTCCACTTTTGATATAGTGCACACGATGGTGTACATTACCGGGAGGGAAACTACCCTTATCCTGATGCCATAGGTATCTGCTGTTTTGTCGACTTCCAGTACATAGCTTGCATCCAGTTTTTTAAGCTGTGCAGCAAAATCGCTATTTAGCTTTTCCTCAAAAGGAGTGTAGGACTTATTTTTTAGATTGGGTAACCTGAATTTAAAAGTGCTCATGGCAATGAACATTTTTTCCGGCAGCGTCAGGTCTAACCAGAAGCTGTCGTATAATGGAGCGATCTTGATCCATACCCCATTAAGGCCTTGTCCGAAGCGGTAATTTTGGGTGATGTCTTTATATATCCTGAACCAGGCTTTTTTCCCGTCTTCATAAAAATTGCCCAGGTCCTTAAAGGCCTGTTCCAGCTTATCCAGTTGATATTCTTCAAGCCCGGATTGGCTAAAGTTGTAATCCTTACTATTTTTTAAATTATCCCTGTATAATTTTATCTCACTTAAAATAAGATCAACTTTTTTCTTGTAGGCAACAATTTCCAGCGCGGTGAATCTATTCTCCATATTCAAAATTAGCGTATTAAAGCCAAAGGCCCGTATACCTGCTGCCTATTTATCGTTTTCTGAAAAATTTAAGCTTAGCCGGCATATCAGAAATTAGGGGTGGCCGCCGCAAAGAAATTTATTTTATTACTTTTGCCTTCTACACTGATGGAGATCTTCCATCAATTGTGATAAGGTTTAGGTTGAAAAGTCCCGGCTGCGAGTGTTCGGGACTTTTCTGTTTAATCGATAAATAAAATATGTGGTAATATGGGCGTTAAAATGCAGCCCGTTTGTTTCTAAATCATCATATATTTTCGCCAACGCTTGAGTTGATAGGTTCTCTTTACAGGCTTTTGGGGACAGTGAGAGAATTGGTCTGAACGTATAACCACAGAAGGTGGCTACGCAGCTTTTGATTCCTTCAGGATTTTCACACGTTTGGGTTTGACTTCCCCGCTTAATATCTTATTGATGTCTTCGTAATTGTAATATAAAATTCCGCCGATTTTTGTGAATGGTATCGTTCCGTTTTCCCTTAATGTTTGCAGGGTGTTATCTGATATTTTTAACAGATTCTTGACCTGGTAGGTCTTTAACCATTTTGTTGGTCCTTCAATTGACTGGCCCAGCAAGCCCCTGATCTGGTTAAGCAGGTTTTTGCCAAATTCCTGCAAGTCTTCCTTAGTTATAATTTCTGCTGCCATAGCTTTAATTTGTATAGTAATGGATTTATAAATCACTAACCTCATACAAATCTGGTGCAAATGCCATTAAATTTAATCCGATGTTATCCGACTCGGATGTTGTTTTTTTGCAACCATTCCACCTTACCCGTGAACGAGTAAGGCAAATTAAAGACAAGGCATTGGAAAGGCTGCGTCACAGTATCCATTCAAAAACGCTGAAAATTTATCTGGGATAATCTCCTCTTGCCTCTTTTTTGAGGTCGCAAATCACGACCTCAAAACATCAATGCCTGCACAATTGCACTTCAAGGTCATATTGTAATACTTTTAACCCGAAATAATTTGCATGATTTTTGACGAAAATTCATGCAAGTTAACAGGTTATTAATTACCTTTGTAAAAGAGCGTAGTGCCATGGATAAGTTATCAGAACTAAAACGACATCTCAGAAGAGGATTGGTCTACAGAAGATCGGAGTTGGAACAATGGTCCAAATCTGTTGACAGGCACATTAGTGAACTGATCGCAGATGATACGTTCGAAAAGGTTGGCCCTGGTCTTTATTATTATCCCAAGAAGAACATATTTGGCAAAGAGCCACCTGAAAATGGTATGCTGATCAGGAAATATTTAAAAGATGGTAAATTTCTGATAACTTCCTTCAACCAATACAATGGCTTGGGGTTGGGAACAACCCAGCTTTATAACTCGATGATCGTTTATAATCACAGTAAAAGTGGTGAGGTAAAGTTGGGTAATAAGGTCTTTAGGTTCAGGAAAAAAGCGGCTTTTCCTCCGGAAACATCGAAAGAATTCCTGGTAGTAGATCTCGTAAATAATCTGCCTGAACTTGCTGAAGATCAGCCGGAAGTGCTAAAACGGGTTTATCAGAATATACCTCAGTTGGATAATAAGACGTTGAGCACAACCTTGAAAAAATATGGAACTGCTAAAACACGGAAGTTGCTGGCCCCGGCACTATATTAACCCTATATTTTATCATGGCCGCAACTTTCCTTCATCAACGTAAAGACTTCAAAAATCTGCTGCTTACCCTGGAAGGTGAAAGGAACATTCTTGCTTCCCTCATTGAAAAGGACTACTGGATAATGCACGTGTTGCACAGCCTTAAAAATGCAGGGCTGATATTTGAGCTTAAGGGGGGGACCTCGCTTTCCAAAGGATTTCAAATCATTGACCGCTTTTCTGAAGACATTGATACTCACATCAGTCCTCCGCCGCAATTTAAAGAGGCAACGGGTCTGACGATCAATGAAAATTATAAGTCCAGCAATAAGAATCACTTTGAACCCAGGCGGCAGTTTTTCGACTGGCTGGCAGGCAATATAAAAATTGACGGAATTACCGAAGTTTTGCGGGACACTTCTTTTGATGAAACCAGGAACTACCGGAGCGGAGGCATCCGGTTAATTTATAAAAGTCACTTTGATCCCGTGCCTGGTGTAAAGGAAGGCATACTTCTGGAAGCAGGTTTTGCAAAGGTTACCCCTAACTCACCCGTGGACATCAGTTCCTGGGCCTATGAGCGGGCGGTAACCGCGAAAATTGACATCATAGACAACCGTGCATTAGGTATTGCCTGCTATCATCCCGGTTATACCCTGGTAGAAAAAGTTCAAACCATAGCAACAAAATTCAGGCTGGAGCAAACAAACGAAGATAAAGAGACCGCTAAAGTCAACTTCATGCGGCAGTACTATGATGTATACAAGCTACTGCATCAACAAAATGTGCTGGATTTTATCGGTACAGAAGAGTACTATAGCCACAAGAACGAACATTTTTCAGATATAGATCTTCAGACCCCGATCGCTGAAAAAGAGGCATTCAAATTAACTGATGATAGGATAAGAGCAGATTATAAGGGTCGTTATGAAAATACAAAAGCCCTGTACTATAGAGGTCAGCCTGACTTTGACGAAATGATCGAATATATACAGCAATATCTGGAAAAACTCTGAACCGGGAAATTAGATGCCGTGAAAAATATTCAATTACGAACGTTCACAATTTGAGAGGTTGTTGTCAAATTGACGTAGGCAAAAGGATCGGCCCTCAACAGAACTTATAAATAATATTGAGGAATGACTTTAGAGAAGAGTTGAATTTATTCCTTGTAGTTTTCAATCTGATCAACGGGACGAATTTCGGCACCGCCCGGATTTCCGCCGGCATCCCTTAGCGCACGCCTTTGCCGCAGCAGGTCCCAATACTGGTCCAGTTCTGATTTGATATGGTGCAGCTCTTTTACATCCGCATCCGTAAGGTCTGTTTTGCCGTACAGCTGTTCTTCCTTTTCTGTGAGTTTCGTGATATGCGAAAGCACAGAGTTGTCATTGGTACTATTTTCCATGGTCTTATCCTTTTATGCAAGCTAACTACTTTAAATGTAAGCAGAAGCAGGCAAATCCTAAAAATCATATATTTAACTGAAGGATGACAAAGCGGCGGTTCTTACGGAGGCTTGAACAAAGTTTAGGGCTTTGGTACTGTTGATCATCGGCCAAATTAGTATGGTCAGGCCAGATGTGCCCGGGTATTACACGATTTATTCCTTTACCTGCTGGTAACATTTGCTTAACTTTAGTGCTGAAAAAAACCAACCGATGGAAGCTATAAAAACAGCCGGCGTCCCCAACGGGGAGCAGATCAATATCAACGAAAGATACGAAGCTGATTACTGGACGGAAAAATTCGGTACTACCAAAGTCAAACTCAAAGCGGCGGTTAACGCCGTTGGCACTTCCTCTAAGGCAGTGGAAGCATATTTAAAGAAAAAATAAAGTCCCTTTTGGGTGTCAGGACCTACGTTTTACCACAATATATGTTCTAAAAAAATACCTCCAGGGCATGGCTACGATAGGTAAAATAACCAGCGTAAACACGTAGGTCGTGGCCTCAACTGGCGAACCGGTTAATTCATTTTTTGTCCATAACGGATAGGCTACAATAAAAAGCCATGCGGTTTTATAGACGATCTCAAGCAGCACGATAGGCAACATTTTTAGCGGATGGATTATTCCTATCCAGGATATCGCACCGTATCCCAACCATACACACCAGGCAGTAGCATCTGTTACTTCCCAATTTCCCTTGTGATTTAATATATGTACCCAGGAGTCATAGGAAAGAAATATAAACATTAAAATATAGAGAACCCTTAGCAGATAGATGTTAATTTTCGGAACGCCATCGTAACGATCGTAATCCCGCTTGAATATGTTAAATGAACTAAAGCGTGATGAACGTTGAATACCGTCTGACGGCGCGGGTGAACTGGCTGATTGCATGAGGGTTATTTTTTTTAAATATACTTTAATTTACCTGCGATTAAATATAAACTATGAAGTTTTCAGGGGGCTGATCATCAAGCTTTACGACCATTTTAATAATTACAACAACGCATTTGATACCGATATTGTCTTGAAACAAAAATATGTGCCGCTGTTGCTACAGATACGCCTTCTGGATTGTGTCCGCACCGCGCACATAATTGGGATCAAACAATGAAAATGGACTACACCTTTGAATTGTGCAGACGCTGTCTGCACAATTCAAAATGATATATTTCGACTAATGCTTTTCGCCGGCTTCATAATAGGTAATTTCCTGTCGCCATGAATCATCGCCTAAGTCGAATTCGACAGTCGTCCCATCGGTAAATTCGATATAATAAGGAAACTCGAATTTAAGAATGGTTTTTCCTTTTAAAACTTCCGCAATTTTCTCCTTCTGGTTGGAGCAATTCCATATTTCCATAATACAAATATACACGTTCAAGTATCAACGAAACTTAATTGTGCACGCACTGCGTGCATAATTCGAAATATTAAGAAAACCCAATTGTGAACGCAGTGCGTTCACAATGTGATAATTTTTGTGAGGTTGAAGTAGAGGAAAATGGATCAGCATTTTAATGGCTGATTATAATTTTGACATCACGGATTGTGATGCCAAAATCAAATAACCGTTGGTGTAAATGAATTACGCACACACTGTGTGCGTAATTCATTTATTCATTCTCCTTATCCTTTTGTTTAAGTATTTCATTGTGAATCTCCCTGGATAATTGCTCTGCAGTAGGCAGGTAAAGCTGATATTTGCTTGCGAAAACATTGCTGTTTTCCGGAAGGGTAAACTTTATAACTGTATCGTTTTTTTCCAGGCAGAGCAAAATACCTACTGTTGGATTTTCATGGGCAATGCGTTCTATGCGGTCATAATAGTTTACATACATCTGCAGTTGGCCAAGGTCCTGGTGAGTGATCTTATGCGTTTTTAATTCTATGATGACAAAGCATTGCAGCAAACGGTTATAAAATACCAGGTCAACAAAGAAATCATCACCATCAAGGTGGATTCGTTTTTGCCGTGCCACAAATGAAAAGCCATTACCCAGCTCCAGCATAAATTCCTGAAGATGCGTGATCAGTGCAGATTCAAGGTCTTTCTCAAAGTAGGTAGCCTCTGGTTTCAAACCTAAAAATTCAAGAATCATCGGGTCTTTGATTATGTCTTTCGGGGCTGTCGGCTGCTTCTCATTTCTGGCTGCGGCGAGGACGGTT
>DATHLW010000180.1:0-2926 GCA_035487675.1 Mucilaginibacter sp.
TCTGGTAAGCAGGATGGTGGAAAGCGTAACTAAGGCGTCAAGCCCGCTCACCGGAATTTACTGGCATACGGGTATTGACAAATGGCCCGGAAAAGGTGCGGGCGAATTAGGTATGAATGTAGGTGGAGTCACCGTTACAGATAATTATTTCAAAACAGTCGGCATGAAGCTGATCGAAGGCCGTGACTTTTCACCCGACTGGAACGCTGATACCTTAAACGTGATCGTCAATGAGTCCGCAGTAAAACGCATGGGACTTAAGGAACCAATTAACCAGCTGATCACTTATGCTGGTCTTAGTTACCAGGTACGAATCATAGGCGTGGTACGGGATGCCTTAATGGAATCGCCGTTTACCCCGGCCGAACCAACCGTATTTAATCATGGGAGAGGGGGAAACTTCGTTATTTATCGCCTGGCGACAGGAACCAATCCTCATGAGGCTATGAGCAAGATCGGGAAGATATTTGATAAATATAATCCGGCTTTCCCGTTCGAATACCTGTTTGTTGACAATGCCTATGCCCAGAAATTTAATATGGAACTGCTGGTAGGCAAATTGGCGGGAATATTTGCATCGCTGGCGATATTTATTTCGTGCCTCGGATTATTTGGCCTTGCAGCCTATGTAGCCGAGCAGCGTACCAAAGAAATAGGAGTGAGAAAAGTGCTTGGCGCATCTGTAGCACAACTTTGGGTGTTGCTATCAAAAGATTTTATATTGCTGGTAATGATCAGTTGCCTGATTGCATCGCCTATAGCCCTTTATTTTCTGCGAAACTGGCTGCAAAAATACGATTACCGTATCAGCATCGGTCCGGGTGTGTTTGTATTGTCGGCTGTCGCTGCATTGGTGATCACACTGATTACCATCAGTTTCCAGGCTATAAAAGCAGCATTGACGAATCCTGTGAAGAGTTTGCGGTCAGAGTGACCAGTGATTAGAGGTTGGTGATTAGTTAATCAGAGACTGGTTAACTAGTGATTAGGGAAAGGCCAATGATAAGTGACCAATGAACTATTGAACTAATGAACAAACATCATGATAAAGAACTATTTCAAAACAGCCTGGCGCAATTTGCTTCGGAATAAAAGCTATGCGACCATCAATATAATTGGCTTATCTGTAGGTATTGCCGCATGCACGCTTATATTCCTGATTATTCAGTTTGAAACGAGTTTCGATACTTTTCATTCGAAGAAGGACCGTATTTATCGTGTGATTACAGCATTCCATAATCCTGATGGGATCAATTTATCAAGTGGTACCCCGCTGCCTATTTCTGAGGGGCTCAGGATAGATTTTCCGCAGTTGAAAAGTGTGGCCGGTATTATGCAGAATGATGGCAGCCATTATTCTATTGGAAATGGAAGTAAAGGCGAGACTGTAAAGAAATTCAAAGAGGATTGGGCATATTATGTAGAACCGCAATTCTTTGAAATTTTCGATTTCGGATGGTTGGCCGGCGATAAGAAAACAGCTTTGTCAGAACCTTATACTGTTGTTTTGTCGCAAGATGAAGCCGATAAATTTTTTGGTAACTGGCATGATGCCATGGGGAAGATCATTAAATATGAAAATAAAACTGATCTGAAGGTGACAGGTATCATCAAAAACACGCCTGCCAATACAGACTTCCCGCTAAAACTGATGGTCTCTTTTGCAACAATGCGGGTAAAAGGCAGTGATCACTATGGAAATTTGAAGGATTGGGTAAGTACTTTTGGGGATAATAGCTGTTTTGTGATCTTACCGGATAACATGACCGAAGCCCGGTTTGATCAGAATCTGAAAGCATTCGTGAAAAAACACAAACCTGCAGATTATGTGAAGGATGGGCTGCAATTACAGCCGCTAAAGGATATGCATTATAATACTGATGTGAATGTTTTCGGCGGGCATCCTTTCAGCAAACAATTGATCAATGTGATCAGCCTTATTGGCTTGTTTCTTTTATTAATTGCCTGCGTCAACTTTATCAACCTGGCCACCGCACAGGCGGTAAACCGTTCAAAGGAAGTAGGCATTCGCAAGGTTTTGGGTAGCAGCCGGAATCAGTTGGTATTCCAATTTATCTGTGAAACGCTGATCATTACCTTATTTGCAGTGGTATTGGCTACTATAATTGCTGAATTGGCGCTTCCGATGCTGAATAGTTTACTTGAAATACAATTAAGCGGCGCTTTCCTCTCCAATCCGATATTGCTGCTGTTCCTGGTTGGTACCATCATTTGTGTAACCTTGTTATCGGGCTTTTATCCCGCTTTAGTTTTGTCCGGATTTAACCCGATCGAGGCCTTGAAGAATAAGATCAAAGCGGGCAAATCAAGCGGAATTTCACTCAGACGGACGCTGGTGGTGGTTCAATTCATGATCGCACAGTTTTTGGTAATAGGCACGTTAGTAATCATTTATCAAATGGATTATTTCAGGAACAAATCATTAGGTTTTGATAAGGATGCTATTATGACTGTTCCATTCCCCGGTGATAGTATCAGCCGTACTAAGATCAATACGTTAAGGGATCAGCTTTTGCAGCAACCGGGCATCAAGGATGTGAGCTTTAGCTTTGCGAGTCCATCCGATAATAATGGGTGGAACACTGACTTTAAATTCAATAACTCGCAAAAGCAGACCGATTTCAGCGCTAATTTAAAATGGGCCGATGCGGAGTACTTTAAACTATATAATATCCAGTTTGTTGCCGGTCAACCATATTCAAAGGGCGATACTATACATGGATGGGTAGTAAATGAGACCCTGATACACAAATTAGGCGTCCGTGACCCTAAGGATGCAATTGGCAAGTATATCAAACTATGGGATGATAAAAAGAGGTACGCGCCAATTGTAGGTGTAGTGAAGGATTTTAACATCGGTTCGTTGAAGAACGAGATACCACCGGTGCTGATGAGTACATGGAAG
>DATHLW010000181.1:0-2283 GCA_035487675.1 Mucilaginibacter sp.
TGTTACCAAACGGATCAAAAAAAGCAAAACGGTCCCATCCTGGCACAACCGGCTCTTCCATTATTTCAGCTCCGTATTTTTCGAGATGCTCCCTTGCAGCAGCTACATCTTTAACTTCAAATGCGATGTGACGGTTGGAACGGGGCAAAGCGGCTTCAATACTGATATGTAATTGAATATTGCCTATATCAAACCAATATCCTCTACTGTTAAATATATGATCAGGTCTTGGAATTTGTTTAAGGCCGATCACTTCGGTATAAAATTGCCTTGCTTCTTCCAGTCTTTCCGGAGGTACGCAAAAGTTGATATGATTGGCGCGTGTAAACTCTATCATTCGTGTTCTGCAAAAGTCAGCACATAGTTGTTATTATCCAGGATGGAGAACTCTGTCGCTCCGTAAAAGGTAACATCCAGGCCACTCAATACTTTTACCTTATCTTTAACTGAATCAAAAAACTCCCGGATATTTTTCAGGTTGATATACAGCAACAGGGAACCACCATCCTTGCGGCTTATCTCAGGCAAACTTTCGGCCAGGCTCTCGTATGTCTGGAACATGATAGTAACACTGCCGTTGACCATCATCACCCAAACAAAATCCTCACCGTTTTCAGGGACCGACATCGTAACATTAAAACCAAGCAGCTTGTAAAACGCAATGGTTTCCTGCATATTGCTGACGAAAATATTAGGGGCCAGGGTTTCCATGATCTGTAAATTTTTGAAGGTTTATTACTAAGATATGACCAGCTAAATATAAATGATTTATACCTTTAAACCTCAAAAATTTGCAACACGGCAAATCAATAATTCAATAACTCAGTAATTCAATAATTAAACTCCATGGGAAAATTAGAAGATGATTTCAACGCCTATCGCACCAAAATGAACGACAGGATAATGGAATCTGCCAATACCAATATCAAACGTTTTTTTGCCCTCGATACTACTACTTATGCAGAAGGTGCACTGGATGTGAAAACCAAGGAAATGATAGGGCTTGTAGCATCAATGGTGCTGCGTTGTGATGATTGTATAAAATATCATTTGGGCAAATGCCACGAAGCTGGCGTTAATTATGACGAGATGAATGAGGTGTTTATGATCGCCAATTTGGTTGGGGGATCGATCGTCATTCCACATTACAGGAGAGCAGTGGAGTATTGGGATGAGCTGAATGAGGTTGTCTGAACCGCTGATTTTTGTGATTAAATGATTTCGCTGATCATTAATCACGATAATCCATTAATCTGTGTAATCAAGGGTCAGACAAAATAGCAATGACAAGAAGTTTTATATTTTTACCTGGTAAACAATATCATAATGTCAACTCAAGAAATCAAACGTTGCACTTGGGCCGGAACCGACCCGTTATACATGGACTATCACGACAATGAATGGGGAAAAGAGGTTCACGACGATAAAAAGTTATTCGAATTCCTTATATTGGAATCAGCACAGGCTGGCCTGAGTTGGATAACTATCCTGCGGAGGCGCGAGGGTTACCGCAAAGCATTTGCTGATTTTGATGTAAAAAAGGTCGCTGCGTTTACTGATGAAGACGTAGAACGGCTGATGCAGGATACAGGCATAATCCGTAACCGTTTGAAAATTCTGGCGTCGATCAACAATGCACAAAAGTTTATTGAAGTACAAAAAGAGTTCGGTTCATTTGACAAATACCTGTACAGCTTTATGCCTGATGGTAAACCTATCATCAATTATACAGACAAAATCCCAGCCAGCACGCCAATATCTGATGCTATCAGCAAGGATATGAAAAAACGCGGCTTTAAATTTTTCGGTACTACCATTTGCTATGCGCATATGCAGGCTACCGGTATGGTGAACGATCATTTGCCTGATTGCTCCTTTAAGTGATTTCACCGATTGTTTTTTGATTTCACCGATTGCGGAGTGAACATTAATTGTAATTTTGAAAAATCGGTGTAATCCTAATAATAAT
This sequence comes from Mucilaginibacter sp., assembly GCA_035487675.1. Classification (GTDB taxonomy): domain Bacteria; phylum Bacteroidota; class Bacteroidia; order Sphingobacteriales; family Sphingobacteriaceae; genus Mucilaginibacter. The sequence goes on from DATHLW010000181.1 coordinate 1,970, forward strand.
CAGTGTAATCAAAGTCTATGAAAAAATTATTTCTTCTGGATGGTATGGCCCTTATTTACCGGGCACATTTTGCGTTAAGTAAAACCCCGCGTTTTACATCGGGCGGCATGAATACCTCGGCCATGCTGGGTTTCACCAATACCTTGCTGGAAGTGTTGAGGAAGGAGCGGCCAACTCACATGGCCGTGGTTTTTGATACCGAAGCACCTACCGAACGACATACGGAGTTTGAACACTATAAAGCGCAACGCGAAGCAATGCCAGAGGACCTGGCAGCGGCTATTCCCTATATCTTCAAGATCATTTTAGGGTTT